>DATMTF010000398.1:0-11770 GCA_035565015.1 Asticcacaulis sp.
ATTTGAGAGGCTCAGATCGGCGCTCTAAGTCTTTGTTTTGTCGCTTTTCCTTATCCAAAAAGTGGAACCACTTTTTGGGGAAACGCTCTACCCCTTCGGATGCGCTGCGGCGTAAGCCGACAAAAGCCGCTCCGTATCGACCTGCGTATATTTCTGCGTCGTGGACAGGCTGGCGTGGCCCAAAAGCTCCTGAATCGCCCGCAGGTCGGCGCCGGAACCGAGCAGATGGGTCGCGAACGAATGGCGCAGGGCGTGCGGCGTGGCGCGGTCGCTCAGGCCCAGCCGCGAGCGCAGATGCTGCACGCGCGCCTGCACATGGCGGGGCGATAATTCGCCGCCGCGTTTGGCGCGAAACAACCGGTCGTCAGGCTGTAACGCAAACGGCAATAGCGCCCGATAGGCCTCGACCGCCTCCCGCACCGCGGGCAGGATTGGCAAAAGCCGCATCTTGTTCCCCTTGCCGACAATGCGCAGGCTCTCGCCCAGCGGCGCGTCCTTCGCCAGCAACGACAGCGCTTCGGAAATGCGCAGGCCCAGGCCGTACAGCAGCAGAAACACCGCCAGATCGCGCGCATTCTCCCAGTCCTCGCGATCCGAATCCATCTCCGTCTCATGCAGCAGGCCCAGCGCCTGATCCTCATTGAGCGGTCGCGGCAGGCTGGTCTTCAGACGCGGCCCGCGCAGCAGTTCGACCTGCGCATTGGGCAGGTCGTGATGCAGGTCGAGCCATTTGTGGAAGGATTTGATCGCCGACAGATGCTGGGCCAGCGAGCGCGCCGACAGGGGCGGCGTCTTGCCGCGCAAATGCGCCATCCAGCCGCGCAGATCGGCGGATGAAACCCTGACCACATCGTCGAGCGTCAGATCGCCGGAGACGGTCCCGCTCAGATGCGCGACGTAGCGGCGAAAGGCATGGCCATAGGCTTCGAGCGTGCGCGGAGAAAAGCGGCGCGCCTTCAGGCTGTCGAGCCAGGCGCGCCCCGCATCGTCCGGGGATGAAGACAGGTCCAGTGTCATGAAAATAGCTCCTCTGCGCCGAGGCGGCCTCCCTCCTCGTCCTTATGGGCGGGGCGGAGTGGTGAGAGGGCTGTCTCCTTGCCGATCCATGGGGGGGCGTCGAGAAGGGAAGCCTCAGTGACGCAGAGGAGCATCCGGATAACCTTAAGATAGGTAAGGTTGTGGGTAATTTTAAGACGGAATTGTGCGGATTTCACCTGCCTCGCGGTGATTTCACGGCGAATTGAGGCCGATCCGTCCGCGCCGGGCGCCGTCACCTCAGCCCAGAACCGGCCAGCGGTCGGCGACGCGCTCGACCACGCGCGCGACAAAGGCGACCAGTTCGGCGCCCATATCGGCGGTAAAGCCTTCATCATCACTGGAGCCGAAGGCGACCAGACCCGGCCGGCCTTCCCGCCACATCGCCGTGCGCAGCACCGCCGCGCTCTTGATGCGGCGCACATCGTCGTCGAACAACACGCGGCACACACCTTCGGGGCCGAGCAGCGACAGGCCTTCCTCGCCGACAATGTAATCGACCCCGCCATAGTCGAGCGTCTTCCAGCCCAGCGGCACCGGCGCGGTGTCCTCCAGCGCGATGACGGCCGAGATCAGGCCGAAGCGCTTGCGCGTCTCCTCGTTCAGGCGGCGGGCCAGATCGGCGTGGTTGCGCGCCTCCATCAGCGACAGGATCAGAGCGTGCGTCTCGCTCTGGGCGTCGAAATTCGCCTTGGCCGTCAGTTCGAGCTGACGCCGCACGTCGAGATCCTTCATGGCGCGCTGCTCAAGCCTGGCCAGAGCCGCCGGGCCGAAATCGATCAGACGCCGTTGACGCGGTTGCAGGCCCAGCGCCTCTAAAAGCGCCTTGTCGCCCTGCAGCGAATCGGCGTGTTTCATCAGGTGGCGGCGCAGGGCCTGCCAGTCGTCCAGGTCGATGGATGTCACGCCGTCATGAGTCATGGACAGCACCTTAGAGTCGTCCTGCGGCGCTGTGAAGCGGTTTTGCGGAGCGGTTGAGACAAAGCTGCGGATTTCGTGTTAGAGGCGTCGCCATGAGTCCTGCGCCCCATAACAGTCCCGCGCCCCAAATCGCAAAAGTCGTTGTTCTGGCGCCTATGCCCGAAGCGCTGGACTATCTCGTCCCGGACGGCATGAATCTGACGGCGGGCGATCATGTGCTGGCGCCTTTAGGACACGCGAAGACGCGCGGTCTGGTGATCGGCTTCGATCCGGACGGCGATGCGGAGCGGGTCAATCTCAAAGCCATCCTGCAAAAGCTCGACGATCCGAAGGTTCCGGAAACTTCGCTGCATTTCTGGCTGTGGGCGGCGAACTGGACGCTGACCCCGCCGGGCGTGTTTCTCAATGGCTGTCTGCGCGCTTTGAGAAGCCCGCGGTCGCAACCGAAGCAAGGGTTTGTGCTGACCGGACAGTCGCCGTCGCGGCTGACAAAAGCGCGGCAGGCGGTGATCGACACGGCTCTGGTTCCGATGGGGCTATCGGACCTGGCTCTGGCGGCGGGCGTTTCGACGGCGACCGTGACGGGGCTGGAAAAGGACGGCGTGCTGCGGCGGATCGACCTGCCGCGCGACGAGGCCTATGCGCCGCCCGATCCCGATTTTGCGCCCTCCGCCCTGAACGCAGGTCAGGCCGCGGCGCACGAATTGCTGCGGCTGGAGCAGGCGAAGGGGCGGTTCGCGCCGGTGCTGCTGGATGGCGTGACCGGCTCCGGCAAGACCGAAGTCTATCTGGAAAGCGTCGCCGATGTGCTGCGCGACGACCCTGAGGCGCAGGTGTTGATCCTGCTGCCGGAAATCGCCCTGACTCAGGCGGTGATGGGCCGCCTGAAGGCGCGTTTTGGCATTGAGGTGGCGCAATGGCACGCGGACATCAGCAACGGCAACCGCCGCCGCATCTGGGAGGGCGTGGCCGAGGGGCGCATCCGGCTCGTGGTCGGGGCGCGTTCGGCGCTGTTTTTGCCCTACAGGCGTCTCGGCCTGATCGTGATCGACGAGGAGCATGACGGCTCCTACAAGCAGGAGGAGGGCGCGCGCTATCACGCCCGCGATCTGGCCGTCTATCGCGCCCGGCTGGATGGGGCGATGGTGATCATGGCCTCGGCCACGCCGTCGCTGGAGACCCTGACCAATGCGCAGCAGGGGCGCTATGCCTGGATAAGGCTGGAGCGGCGGCACGGGACCGCACAACTGCCGGACATTGCGCTGATCGACATGAAGGCGCATCCGCCGGAAAAGGGGCATTGGCTGTCCGATCCGCTGGTCGGGGAGATGCTGGCGACCCTGCAAAGGCGCGAGCAGGTCATGCTGTTCCTGAACCGGCGCGGCTATGCGCCGTTGGTGCTGTGTAAGGCTTGCGGCGAGAAGATGACCTCGCCCAGGACCGATTCCTGGCTGGTCGAGCATCGCTCTACTGGGCGGCTGGTCTGCCACCTGACCGGCTTTTCAATGAAGAAGCCGAAGACCTGCCCGCATTGCGGCGCGCAGGACAGCCTGATTGCGGTCGGGCCGGGGGTCGAGCGGATTCTCGAAGAGGTGCAGGAGCGCTTTCCCGATGCGCGCGCCGAAGTGTTTTCGTCCGACACCACGCCGGACCCCGCCACATCAGCGGCGCTGATCGACCGCATCGAAAAGCATGAGATCGACATCGTGATCGCCACTCAGGCGGCGGCCAAGGGGCATAACTTCCCCAATCTGACGCTGGTGGGCATTGTCGATGCCGATCTGGGCCTGAAAGGCGGCGATTTGCGCGCCGCCGAGCGCACCTTTCAACTGCTGCAACAGGCGACGGGTCGAGCGGGCCGGAAAGTGAAATCGGGGCGGGCGGTGATCCAGACCTATGCGCCCGAACATCCGGTCATGCAGGCGCTGGCGCATCAGGATCGCGAAGCCTTTTACATGTACGAATCCATGTCGCGCGAACTGGCGAAATTCCCGCCCTTCGGGCGGTTGGCGGCGCTGATCCTGTCGGCCAAGGATCAGGCGCTGCTCAACAGGTTTGCGCGCGAACTGGCCCTGTTCATTCCGAACAGCGAGGGCATCGAGGTCTGGGGTCCGGCGGACGCGCCTCTGGCCCTGGTGCGGGGTCAGTGGCGCAAGCGCTTTTTAGTCCGCGCCGACCGCAATCGCGATCTACAGGCCTTCGTCGCCCACTGGCTGGCGGCGATCAAGCGTCCCAATGCGGTGCGGCTGGTGGTGGATATTGATCCCTATAGTTTTTTATGAAGAAGCGGACTTTGGCGATAGCGGTAGCGTGAAACAGATGTTCAGGGCAACCGCACGCTACCGCTATCGCTAAATGCGATTGTCCTGCGGTGTAGGACACGCCCCTTGAATCCGCCGCGCAAAACCGCCAAGTACAGCGCCATGACAGACTCAAATTTTCCCAACTGGCACGGCACTACCATTGTCGCCGTGCGCCATAATGGCAGGACCGTGATCGCGGGCGACGGTCAGGTGTCGATGGGTCCGACCATCGTCAAGGGCGGGGCAAGAAAGGTGCGCACTCTGGCGGGTGGCAAGGTGCTGGTCGGTTTCGCGGGCGCGACCGCCGACGCCTTTACCCTGCTGGAGCGGCTGGAGGCCAAGCTGGAGCTTTTTCCCGATCAGTTGGCGCGCGCCTGCGTCGATCTGGCGAAAGACTGGCGCACGGACCGTTACTTACGCCGTCTCGAAGCCATGCTGCTGGTGGCGGACAAGAACCACGTCCTGACCCTGACCGGCGTCGGCGACGTGCTGGAGCCGGAGGACGGCGTCGCGGCCATCGGATCGGGTGGAACCTATGCCCTGTCGGCGGCGCGCGCCCTGCTGGACTACGAGCCGGACGCGGAAACCATCGCGCGCAAGGCCATGAAGATCGCCGCCTCGATCTGCGTCTATACCAATGACCACCTGACTCTGGAGCAGTTGTGATACTGATCGAGGACGCCATTCAGCGCGCGCGGCTCACGGTGAAAATGCCCGCCACCTTAATTCTGCTCGGTCTGGTCGGGCAGGCGCTGATCCTCTATCCGAGCGGCCTTTTGCCAAAGCCGGTCGCGCTGATCTCACTGCTGCTGGCCGTGCTGGCCTGGCCTTTGAGCGTCCTCTACAGCGCCGTCGCCGCGCCAAGATGGAAGCTGTGGGCCTACCCAAAGGTCGGCAACCCGGCGCATCTGCGCGAGATCGCCGTCGGCATGAAGCTGATCCCGCCCGCAGGCGGCGCTATGGAAAAGATGGAAATCTGCTCGGCGGACGAACGGCGGCGGATACTGACCTATGAAGGAAGATTATGATTGACCACGAAAAGCACGAAAGGCGCGAAAAATATGTGTCGGGGTCTTCGTAAGTTCGTTTGAGGCCCTTTTTTGAAGCGCTTCGCGCTTCGTTGCTTCACATAGCCCCGTCTTCACATGGCCCCGTAACGAAAGTCCTTTTTCGTGCTTTTCGTGCCTTTCGTGGTCAAACTCTTGAGCCCACCCATGACTACATTTTCTCCGCGTGAAATTGTCTCCGAACTGGACCGCCATATTATCGGTCACGCCGACGCCAAGAAGGCGGTGGCCGTCGCCCTGCGCAATCGCTGGCGGCGCAAGCAGACCGATGCGGCGATCCGCGACGAGATCACGCCGAAAAATATCCTGATGATCGGGCCGACCGGCGTCGGCAAGACCGAGATCGCGCGCCGTCTGGCCAAACTGGCCCATGCGCCGTTTCTGAAGGTCGAGGCGACCAAGTTCACCGAGGTCGGCTATGTCGGGCGCGATGTCGAGCAGATTGTGCGCGACCTGGTCGAGGCCGCCATCCTGATGGTGCGCGACAAGAATCGCGCCGGTGTCCGTGCGAAGGCCGAGGCCCAAGCGGAAGAACGCCTGATCGACGCCCTGGTCGGGACGACGGCGGCGCAGGCGACGCGCGAAAGTTTCCGCAAAAAGCTGCGCGACAACGAACTGGACGAGCGCGAGATCGAGATCGCCCTGGCCGAAAGTGGTTCGCCCATCGGTTTTATGGAGATTCCGGGCCAGCAGGCGCCCGGCGCGTTTAATCTCGGCGAGATGCTGTCAAAGGCGATGGGCAATCGTCAGAAGACGGTGAAAACTACCGTCAAGGCGGCCTGGCCCAATCTGATCAATGAGGAATCGGACAAGCTGCTTGATCAGGATTCGCTTACGCTTGAGGCGCTGCAACTGGCCGAACAGGAAGGCATTGTCTTTCTCGACGAGATCGACAAGGTCGCTTCGCGGCAGGATCGCGCCGGGGCGGACGTGTCGCGCGAGGGCGTGCAGCGCGACCTGCTGCCGCTGATCGAAGGCACGACCGTTTCAACCAAGTACGGTCCGGTCAAGACCGACCATATCCTGTTCATCGCCTCCGGCGCCTTCCATGTCGCCAAGCCGTCGGACCTTTTGCCCGAATTGCAGGGCCGTCTGCCGATCCGCGTTGAGCTGAAAGCGCTGAGCGAGGACGATTTTCGCCGCATCCTGTCCGAACCTGAGGCCAATCTGATCAAGCAAAATCAGGCCCTGATGGCGACCGAAGGGGTGACGCTGAGCTTCGATGACGGCGCTATCGCCGCCATGGCCCAGGCCGCCGCCACGGTCAACGCCAAGGTCGAAAATATCGGCGCGCGCCGCCTGCACACGGTCATCGAAAAGGTGATGGAGGATCTAAGCTTCACGGCCGCCGATATGTCGGGCCAGACGGTTAGCATTGACGAAGCCTATGTCAAACAGCGCCTCGGCGAGATCGCGGGCGACACCGATCTGAGCCGGTATATATTGTAACGCGCAGTTCTCACCCTCTTCCCTCGTGGAGGGGAGAGGGGAGCTTGAGCAGGCATAAGCTCCCCCATGAGCGTCGCCGTCTCATCCGTCATTTCCCTTTCCGGCGGTTCTGTTCTAGGTTCATTCCCGTGTCCGATCCGCTTCCCCTTACGTCCGCGCCATCTTGGCGTCAGCATGTTCCCGCCGAGTCGCTGGGCTGGTCGCCGGTGCGCAGCCATGTCGGAGACGGCCGCATCGGGCGCGACGTGTCGGTCAATGAGCTGCGCGAACTGTGGGGGCGCGAGGCGCTGATTGTCGCCAATGCCGCCTTGATCCGTACACGGCTTTTCGGCAATCGCCCGCACCGCGAAGCGCGGCCGTTCGATGTGCTGGAGCTGTTCGCCTTCGTGCGTCCGGCGCAGTTCTGCGCGCCGTCGGCGGCGGGGCTGGCCCTGGCCTGCGGCTTTGCCGAGCCTGAGAGCCCGCAGGATGCGGCGCGCGCGCTGTTCGACGTGATCGAGAGCTTGCTCCGTACGCTGAAGGACTCGCCGCTCGGCTTTCGGTTGGCGGCGGCGTCGGGCGTCAAGCTGATGGAAAAACAGGGCTGGGCGTGGGCGCCGCTGCTGACTGGGGCGCTGGCCGAGACCGATATGCCGTCCGATTATGCGCCGCCGCCTGCGCTCGATGTCTGGACGCTGCTGGAAGAATGGGAGGACCAGCCGCCCGAAGGTCAGGCGCGCGCTGTGGCCCTGTCCGAGGCAGAGGTCACCGACGCGCTGAATCGCGATTTGCAGCGCGCGCACCTTTCGGAGCGCCGCCCCGAACAGCTCGAATTCGCTTTGAAGGCGCGCGAGATTTTCGCACCGAAATGGATGACGGACCAGCCGAACTTCCTGCTGGCTGAGGCCGGAACCGGCACGGGCAAGACGCTCGGCTATCTGGCGCCCGCCCATCTGTGGGCGCAGAAGGCGCAGGGCCAGGTCTGGGTCTCGACCTACACCAAGGCGCTGCAAAAGCAGATCTATCACGACACGCGCGCCCTGTTCGACACGGCGGAGGAACGCGCGCGCGAGGTCGTGGTGCGCAAGGGGCGCGAAAACTATCTGTGCCTGCTCAATTTTCAGGAACGCCTCGCCGCCGCCCATTCCGCGCCTGAAGTGATCATGGCCGTGCTGATGGCGCGCTGGGCGCTCTATACGCGCGACGGCGACATTATGAGCGGCGATTTCCCGACCTGGCTGCCATCATTGTTGCCGCCGACCGCGCCCGCGCATGTCTTCCAGACCATGACGCCGGGCAGCCTCGTCGATCGGCGCGGCGAATGCACCTATGCGGCCTGCGCGCACTATCGGGTGTGCTTTATCGAAAAGTCGGTGCGCAAGGCCAAGTCCGCCACATTGGTGGTCGCCAACCATGCGCTGGTCATGGCGCAGGCGGCTTATGATCTGCTCGACCGGTCGCGAAAAGGCGATGACGAGGACGCGCCGACGCCCGCCCTGTCGCGGCTGATCTTCGACGAGGGCCACCATGTCTTCGAGGCGGCGGACAGCGCCTTCGCCACCCGTTTGTCGGGCCTTGAAGCCTATGAATTGCGGCGCTGGATCCGCGGCAATGAGGGCCGCTCGCGCCGGGGCCGGGGGCTGGAGGCGCGGCTGGGCGACCTGATCGCGCAGGACGAGACGGCGAAAAGCGCCTTGCGCGACCTGCTGCGCGCGGCGATTGTTCTGCCTTCGGACGGTTTTTCGCAGCGCATGGCGGTGCGCACTCAAGGCGGCGGCGGGCTGGAGCCGGTCGGCCCGATCGAAGCCCTGCTCAGCGAGGTCCATGCCCAGATCGAGGTGCGCAAGGGCGAGGGCAATATGCGTGCGCGCTTCTCACCCGATAACGATCCGGGCGGCGAATGCGAGGCGCATCCGTGCCTTGACGGCGTGGCGCAGGCGGCGAAGATCGCGGCGCGCGCGCTGTCGGGCATCGAAGCGCCGTTGCTGGCCCTGGTGCGCGCGCTGGAGGACCGGCTGAACACGGCGGGCGATGAGTTGGAGGCGCCTGACCGCATCCGCATCGAAGGCGCGCTGCGCGGGCTGGAGCGGCGCGCGCGCATGTTGCTGCCCGCCTGGCGGCATCTGCTGCAAGGCCTTGCGGAGGAGGATTTAGAAGCGGCGGAGACGGATCCGAACCCGGCGCAAACCATCGACTGGTTTTCGACGGAACTGCATCGCGGGCGCGTGGTCGATGTGGCGCTCAATCGCCACTATGTCGATCCGTCCCTGCCGCTGGCGGAATTTGTCCTGAAGCCCGCGCACGGCGTGCTGATGGCCTCGGCCACCCTGTCGGACGGCTATGTCAAGGGCGCGGAAGGCGAAGACGATAAGGCCGACGCCTTTTCGCTGGCGCGGCAGAGGACCGGCGCCAACCACCTCGTCATGGGCGCCAAGACGGCGCGCATCGCTTCGCCGTTCGACTATGCGGCGCAGGCGCGGCTGTTTGTCATCACCGACGTGTCGCGCGAGGATGCGCGCTCGGTCGGCGCGGCCATGCTGGCCCTGTTCAAGGCGGCGCGCGGCGGCGGCCTTGGCCTGTTCACCGCCATCCGCCGTTTGCGCGCCGTCTATGATCAGATCGCCACGCCGCTCAGCGAAGCGGGTCTGCCGCTCTATGCGCAGCATGTCGATCCGCTCGATGTCTCAGATCTGGTCAGCGTGTTCCGCGCCGAACAGCATTCGTGTCTGCTGGGCACGGATGCGGTGCGCGACGGCATCGACGTGCCGGGGCAGGCGCTGCGGCTGATCGCTTTCGACCGTGTGCCGTGGCCGCGCCCGGACTGCCTGCACCGCGCGCGAAAGCTGCATTTCGGCAACAGGATCTATGACGACGCCCTGACGCGGGCGCGGCTGGCTCAGGCCTTCGGGCGGCTGATCCGTAAAGCCGATGACCGCGGCGTCTTCGTCATGCTCGATTCCGCCGCGCCGACCCGATTGTTTTCCGGCCTGCCCGAAGGGGTGGTGCTGCAACGCTGCACCCTGGCCGAGGCATTGGCTTCGATCCCGCGCTTTCTTTATCCGGACGAAGTGGTTAATAACGAAGCGACCTCGTAACCGCTACGGAGCCTCAAGGTGAGCGACGCCGCCCCCGCCAGAAAGCATCACCGCATCGGTATTTTCGCGCCCGCCATTCTGGTCGCGCTGCTGTTCGCCGGTTGGAGCGGCTACTGGTTTTACACCGCGCACCGGCTGGAGGCCGAGCTGGCTGCGCAGCGCGACGCCCTGATCAAGGCCGGCTATCAGGTCAGCTACGATCCCTTCCGCATTCAGGGTTTTCCCTACCGCATGAAGGCGGATTTTAAGAACCTCATCGTGATCGCGCCGTCGGGGCGCGGCTTTGCGGCGCTTGAGGCCGAGGCGCAGGCCGACGCCTATGCGCTCGACAAGTGGGTCATGGTGGTTCCGAACGGCTTCACCGTCTATCGCGGCCATCCCGGCGGCGTCGAACTGGGCCGCATTGTGGTGCGCGGTCAGGTGCTGCGCGCCAGCGTCTCGCATATCGGCCAGCCGGTGTGGAACGTCGCTTTGCAGGGGCTTGGCCTGCAACTGACGCCGTCGGATCAGACCCATCCGTTCGCCTTCGCCAGCGCGGACAATTTTGAGGCTTACCTGCGTCCCGACGCGCAGGACAAGGACGCCGCCGACATGCTGGTGCGCGTCACCGGCGCCAAGGGCGTTCCGAACAGTCTGGTCGCGGGCCTTGGCGACGGACAGCCGCTCAGCCTGCATATTGAAACCACGGTCAGGAAAATGTCGGCGTTTCAGGGCCGCACCTTTGACGACTCGCTGAAAAGCTGGAGCGCGAAAGGTGGCGAGCTGACCGGCTTCAAAGCGCAGGTGCAGGCCGGAAACCTTAGCCTTTTCAGCCATTCCGACGGTCTGAGCTTGCAAAGCGACGGCCATGTCGCCGGGCATCTGGAACTGGACATGTCGGGGACGTTCAAGCCGGTCGAGGTGCTGGGCGCCTTGCGCATCATATCGCCGGAGAACATGACTTTGGCGCAGCCCTTGCTGGATATGACTTTGGCGACCAAGGACACGCAGAAATTCGGCATAGATTTCCGCGATGGCGGCGCCTATATCGGCCTGCTGAAAGTTTCAGATGCGCCTATATTTCCGTAATACTGTTTTCTGAAATTTCTGCACTTGTGATCGCAGAAAGCGGAGCCTAAACTTCAATTCCTGTTGATAGTTACGAGTGTTTCCATTTGCAAACTCTTGCCGATCTTCGCAGCCAGATCGACGCGCTGGACGCCGAACTGCTCCGTCTGGTGGATGCGCGCGCCGGTCTCGGCGCCGCCATCGCCGAGGCTAAAGCGCGGGAAAATGGCGCGGAGACACAAGGTTCGCAACTGCGTCCCGACCGCGAGGCCCTGCTGATCCGCAAGCTGCTGGCCATGCCGCGTCAGTCGGCCTCGGACGCGGTGGTGGTGCGCATCTGGCGCGAACTGATCTCGGAAAACCTTCGTATTCAAGGCCTTAGCTATGGCGGCCTGCATCTGAACCTGTCCAGTCAGGAGCATTCGCGCGAAACCCTTGTCTGGGCTCGCGAGCGTTTCGGCTTTGCGCCCGGCTTCGGTTATGTCGAGAACGCGGTCGCCGCCGTGCAGGCCGCGCGCGACCCGCGCCACATCTCCGTCCTGTCGCTTGACCCGCGCGGCGGCGCCTGGTGGGCCCGACTACTGGCCGAACCCAAGGTGCGCATCATGGCCGCCCTGCCGGAGCTTTCGGCAGGGCGTTTTCATGCCGTGGCGCTGGCGGCGATTGCGCCGGAACCGACCGGCGACGATGTGACCTTCTGGGTCTCGGATTCGCCCCAGACCGAGAACCGCATCATCGAAAGCCTTAGCCATAATGGTCTTGCCGCCGAAGCGCTGTGCGCGGCGCAAGGTCTGAAACTGTTCGCCCTGCATGGATTTGTGCAGGAGAACGATCCGCGTCTTGGCTCGCCTGAGCTGGGCAGCCTGTCCGGTGT
>DATMTF010000399.1:0-12035 GCA_035565015.1 Asticcacaulis sp.
CTCAGGCTGTGAGTTGGTAGTTCGGCTGGCCTGAAATCTACCGGCTGAACTTCTGGAACTTGATCCGGTGCGGGATCAGGCTGTCCGTGCCGAGGCGGCGCTTCTTGTCTTCCTCGTACATTTCGAAATTGCCTTCGAACCATACGACGTGGCTGTCGCCTTCAAAGGCCAGGATGTGAGTGGCCAGACGGTCGAGGAACCAGCGGTCGTGGCTGATGACCACGGCGCAGCCCGCGAACTCTTCCAACGCCTCTTCCAGCGCCTGCAAGGTTTCGATATCGAGGTCGTTGGTCGGTTCGTCGAGCAGGATGACATTGCCGCCCGCCGCCAGCGTCTTGGCCAGATGGACGCGGTTGCGCTCACCGCCCGACAGCAGGCCGACCTTCTTCTGCTGGTCGCCGCCCTTGAAGTTGAACCCGCCGACATAGGCGCGCGAATTGATCTCCTTCTTGCCGACCAGCATGATGTCGGTGCCGCCGGAAATGGCTTCCCAGACATTGTGGTTCGGGTTGAGATCGTCGCGCGACTGATCGACATAGGCCAGCTTGACCGTTTCGCCGAGGCGGATCGTGCCCTTGTCGGGCGTTTCCTGACCGGTGATCAGCTTGAACAGGGTCGATTTGCCGGCGCCGTTCGGACCGATCACGCCGACAATGCCGTTGGGCGGCAGGCGGAAGGTCAGATCCTTGAACAGAAGCTTGTCGCCATATTCCTTCTCCAGCCCCTCGACCTCCAGCACCACATTGCCGAGGCGGGGTCCGGGCGGAATCTGGATGGTGGCGAAGGTCTGGGCCGCACGGGCGTTTTCCTGTTCGCGCACCATGTCCTCATAGGCGGCCAGACGCGCTTTCGACTTGGCCTGACGCGCCTTGGCGCCGGAACGCACCCATTCCAGTTCCTTGGTCAGGGCGCGCTGGCGGGCCTCGGATTCGGACTGCTCCTGCACCACGCGCTTCTGCTTCTGCTCCAGCCAGCCGGAATAGTTGCCTTCATAAGGCACGCCCTTGCCGCGGTCGAGTTCCAGCGTCCACTTGGTCACCTGATCGAGGAAGTAACGGTCGTGGGTGACGAGGATCACGCAGCCGGGGAAGTTTTCGAGGTGATGCTGCAACCAGGCGACCGATTCCGCGTCCAGGTGGTTGGTCGGTTCGTCGAGCAGCAGCATGTCGGGCTTGGACAACAGCAGACGCGCCAGAGCGACGCGGCGCTTTTCACCGCCCGACAGCTTGGTGACCGGCGAATCGTTCGGCGGGCAACGCAGCGCGTCCATCGCCATTTCGATACGGCTGTCGATATCCCACAGGTCGCCCGCGTCGATCTTTTCCTGGAGGCTATTCATCTCCTCCATCAATTCGTCGGAATATTCCTCGCCCATCAGGGTCGCGACCTCATTGAAGCGATCGAAGGTCTTTTTCTCGTCGCACCAGTCGATAACATTTTCCCAGACGGTCTTGCTCTCGTCGAGATGCGGTTCCTGCTCCAGATAGCCCATCTTGGTGCCTTCGGCGGCCTTGGCCTCGCCGGAAAACTCCTTGTCGAGACCGGCCATGATCTTGAGCAGGGTGGATTTACCGGAGCCGTTGACCCCGACCACGCCGATCTTGGCGTCGGAATAGAAGGAGAGCCAGATGTTCTCGAAGACCTTCTTGCCGCCGGGGTAGGACTTGGTCAGCCCCTGCATCTGGAAGATATATTGTTGCGCCATGAGGAGGATGCGCCCTTTTGCTGGAATGTCGGGAATTGGCGTTGCGTTTAAACGCCCCGCCATAAAATCTCAAGGCCAATCAGGCGTCAGCGGCTGAATACCGCCGCCATCAGGGTCTCCAGATTCGTCCGGTCCTCCTCGTCATAAGCGCCGAACTGTTCGGAGTCGGAATCGAACACCGCAATCAGCTCGCCCGCCGCATCGAAGACCGGCACGACAATTTCCGAATTGGAGCGCGAATCGCAGGCGATATGATCGGCAAAGGCGTGGACGTCCGCCACCACCTGCGTGGTCCGCGTCTGCGCCGCCGCGCCGCACACGCCACGCCCGAAGCGGATGCGCAGGCAGCCCAGCGTGCCGGTATAGGGGCCGACCACCAGCTCGTCGAGCCCCTGCGCCTTCTTCGCCGGATCGACGATGTAAAAGCCTGTCCAGAACCACGACTCGAAAGTTTGTGACAGTAAGGACACACAGGTCGCCATACGCGCGATGCGGTCCGGCTCTCCGTCAAGCACCGCCAGAATATCCCTTATGACATCCTGATATTTTTCGGCCTTGCTGTGCATTGCCGAGGGGATTTGCACGCTATAACTCAACGGGTAAGCCTCCGGAAATTCGCCCGTCAGGGGTATGGAATGGCCGGAGCGCGCCTCATGCGCGAATGTCCGGTGGTCGGGGCTTGTTAACACTTTTCACTGGCCAAGGCACGGCTTTTGACGCATGATGCCGATATGTAACAATGTTGTCGCAAGCGCCGCGTACAAGGCGTAACGCGACGAGTCGTTGATGGCAGGGTGTATTTCGGGGTTAAGCTGGGGATCATGCCGCGCGGGGCTGCGCGGTCATCCGGCGGGGCCCGGCGACATTCATATCCGCATGTCGGCAGGTCCGCATGGCCGGACACCGGGGGGCAAGACTTGACAGTCGTCATATTCCTTAACATCAGTAGCCCGCTACAGTGTTGCGTTAACCATAATTTTGCCGACGCGGTCGGAGCGATGCGTGATGTTCAGGCGTGACATAAGCAAGGGCCGAACGACTCCGGGCGCGAAGACGGCGCGCGCCGCGTCGTCGCGTTTGCGCCCGATGATCGCCCTGACTCTGGGTCTGTTCGCCGCTGTGAGCCTGAGCGGCTGCGACCGCGTCATCGACATCCTTCATCATCTGTTTGGCGGCGATCCGCGCGTCGCTGGCCAGTACGCCTGTCCGCGCCCGCCCGATCCGTTCCAGACCCAGGGCTTCAACGGCCAGGAGCGGGAAATCCGCTACTACCGCCACCTCGCCTTCGCCAACGACTTCTTCGCGCAACTGGAACTGGCCAACCGCTACGCCGCGATAAACGCCGAGGACAAGAATCTCGAAGACCCGATCGAGTCGGCGACCTGGCTGGTCATGGCGCTGTCGAACGCGCAGGGCTATCTGCCGATGAACCGCGCCATCGGCCCGGACGGCGCCACCATGGCCTCGCGCTACGATAAGTGCCGCGCCTATGAGCGCGAGCGCGCCTATCACATGCTCGATCAGGAGCTGTCGATGATGGATTCGACCGAGCGCGACAAGGTGCGCGACCGGGTGATCTACATCCAGTCCACGCTCGGCGCCGACGGCTTCCGCACCTTGGCGCGGCTCTATGACGACCAGTACGGCCCGATGGGCGAACCGGCCAACGATCCGCAGGCGGTGCGCGCCATGATGCGCGGCGCCAATTACGGCATGTCGAATGCGCGCACCCTGTTCGAGCGGTCGGATGTCGACGCCTATCTCTATAATTACAAGGCGTCCGAAACCGGCGATGTCAGCGCCTATGTGCTGCTCAAGGATTTCGAGAAGTCCGCGCCCGACCGCGCGCAATACGCCGCCTTTGTCGAGACCAAGGCGCGGCGCTGGGTGGCGCCCTACGAATTCTACCCGCCGGAAGCGCCCGGCGGCGGCGTGCCGCATTCCGACGAAAGCCGCCTGAGCGACGCGCAAAGCTACGCTCTGACGCGCATGGACGAACTGCCCTTCATCCACGTCGTGCGCGCGCTCGACTATCTGAACCTTCTGCATGTCGCCTGCTTCGACCCCAAGGACGTGCCGGAACAGACCGTCACCGGCCTGCGCGCCATGATCGGCATGCCCAGCCAGCCCGGTTACTTAACGCCGCTCGACCGGGTGCGCGCCATCGAACTGGCCGCCGTCAACGGCGATTCGCGCTCGCAACTCGTGCTGGCGGTCATGTATTCCGAAGGCGTCGGCGTCGGAGTCGATTACGCCCGCGCCTTCTACTGGTATCAGCAGGCCGAGAAGCAGGGCTCGCCCGAAGCGCGCTACGCCATGTCGACCTATTTCGACCTCGGCCTCAAGGGCGTCGCCGATCAGGACAAGGCGCAGGCCGTGGTCATGCAACTCGACGCCGCGCTGGAGGGCTTCAAACCCTCGGTCAACCGCCTGCAGGACGTGCTGGCCCAGGTCTCACAGACCGCGCAGCAGCAATAGTGAAGGATGAGACGCATCATGATGGCCGCTGACCGCACCCTGAAACTGGCCCCTCTGGCCGTGCTGGCGCTGGCGGCGTTCGTATTGCTCGCCCTTGCGCGCCCCGCCGTCGCCGACGAATGGCGCGGCAACAACGCCGCGCGCGTGGACGCCACCATCCGTCCGTGCTTCGGCATGCTGCTCGACGCGCAACTGCGCACCTGCGGCCCGACGCGCCATTATCGCAATGACGGACGCCGTTACGGCTGGTACGGCAGCCGCGCCGACGCCACCATCGACTGCGACCGCGCCGCGCCCGGCTATGTCGAGGAGGTGGCGCGCCATATCCGCCCCTATGGCGTGCTGTACCTCAAGGCGCGCAACCGCTCTTGCATAGCCAGCCTCGATATCGACCACTCGATCACCATTGTCGGTCAGGGCTACGGGCCGAACACCATTCCGGTGCTGGTCGCGCCCGACGGACAGAACTGCATCCGCATCTCGCCAAACGCCGATAAGGTGATCCTGAAAAATGTCTATTTCTCCAGCCCGCGTGGCGCCAATACGCCGTGCATCGAGGCGACCGGTAAGGAGTTGACCCTGCAGAATTCGCTGATCCGTTATCAAGGCGACAACGCCGCCGTGCATGTGGCGGGCGGGCGCTTCAATATGACCGAATCCTCGCACATCATCGCCAAGACGCGCGGCGTCGCCCTAGCGGTGCAGCAGGGCGAGATCTATGCCGAAAACTCCGAAATCGCCTCCACGGCGGGCGGGATTTACGCCACCCTGAGCGGCGATTCGCAGCTTCTGGGCCTCAGCGTGCAGCAACTGGCCGACTGGCATGGCTTTGAGCGCGGCGAAAACGCCGTCGGCCTCGACATCAAGCTGGACAGCGCCGACTCCATCCTGTCGATGAACGATCTTAAGGTCGCCTATTTCGCGCAAGGGATCAATCTGGACGGCGCGGGCGAGGCGCTGCTCTCGCACAGCCTGATTTCGCGCAGCGAGCATGCGCTGACCGTCTCGGTCGGTCGCGTGCGCATTATCGAAAACACCCTCATCGCCAATGAGATCGGCGTCGATGTCGAAAACGGCGCGGCCTATATCGGTCGCAACCAGATCGCCAATGTGCGCACCGCCGGAATTCTGGCGCAGTCCAATGGCGAGATTCGCGCCGTCGATAACGCCATCGACCCGAACGGCGAAGGCTGTCCGACGCTGCGCTGGGGCAATATCGACCCGTCACAGCGCGTCTGCACCCCGTGGTTCAAGGGCTCCGCCTTCGACGTGCCGGGCGACGCGGCGGACCAGTATCTGTTCGATCAGTTCTGGCCGAAGATGAGCGCCGTCGCCGACAACGCCTCGCCCGACGATCTGGCCAAGCCGGACGCCACACGGCCCTGAAACGGCGCCCACGATGGACGGCATAAAAAAGCCCCGGAAAACCGGGGCTTTTTCATCATCAGTGATAGCCGTTATAGCTGTCCTTGTGATGCGACGGCGGCGGCGCGGCGGGACCGGCGCCGGGATCGTAGTCGGTGCAGGCGGTCGGTATGCCGCCGCCAACCTTGCCGCCCATGCCGAGCGCGGTATTGTCCTGCGCGTTCTGAGCGGTGACCGCGACATTGCGGCCTTCGGTGTTCATGTGGGTTTCGGTCCCCGTGGCGCTGTCATAGGTCATGACCTGCGGCGCCTTGTGTTCCGGATCGTACTGCGCGACGCAGGCCTCGGCGCGCTGCTTCTGCGTGCTGTTATCGACCGGATAGGGATAATAGTGCGCGCAACCGCACAGCGCCAATACGCTCAGTCCGGCGACTATCAGGCCAATCTTCGTCTGAACAGGCGCTTTCATTCATTCCCCCGGCGAAATGGTTAACGCGCGCATAATTGCACACTTCCGGAGGTAAACAAAGCCCAGAATTGACCCTGAATTGACCCGAAACCGGCTGCCGGTTCAGGCGTCCAGCGCCTCCATCTCCTCATCCGAAATATCGAAATTGGCGAAGACGTTCTGCACGTCGTCATCGTCATTGATGGCGTCGATCAGCTTCATCAGGGTGCGCACCGGATCGCCCGTCACCGGGGTGAGGGCCTGCGGCTTCCAGACAAAACCGGTCGATTTCGGATCGCCAAGCGACTTGGACAGGGCTTCGGTGACCTCGTTGAGGTCTTCAAACGCCGTATAGATGACGTGGCCGCCCTCCTCCGCGTCGTCATCGGTCTCGACATCGGCGGCGCCCGCCTCGATGGCGGCCTCCATCACCGTGTCGGCGTCGCCGACCGACAACGGATACCGAATCTCGCCCAGCCGGTCGAACATGAAGCTGACCGAGCCGGTGTCGGCCATCTGGCCGCCGAACTTGGTGAAATAGGAGCGCACATTGCCCGCCGTGCGGTTGCGGTTGTCGGTCAGCGCTTCGACGATAATGCCGACGCCGCCCGGACCGCGGCCCTCATAGCGGACCTCCTCCATATTGTCGGCCTCGCCCGAAGCGCCCTTCTTGATGGCGCGCTCGATATTGTCCTTGGGCATGGATTCGGCCTTGGCCATGGAGACGGCCAGACGCAGGCGCGAATTCATCGCCGGATCGGGCAGGCCCATCTTGGCCGCGATGGTGATGTCGCGCGACAGTTTGGAGAAGAGCTTGGAGCGCGCGGCGTCGGCGCGGCCCTTCTTGTGCATGATGTTCTTGAATTTACTGTGGCCAGCCATGAAATCCTCTCACGCCGCACGCATCAGCGGCGACATGTCCTTGACGTGATTGCGGGTTTCTAGCCCGACAAGGTCAGTTTGTGAAGCCCGTTATCCGGCTGAGGTCAGCGCCTCGACCTGCGGCACCTGCGCCTTCAACCGCCCGCCGATGCGGATCGGCTCGATGCGCAGGGCAAGGCCGGTGCGGTCGTCGCTTTCGACATAGACGCCACATACCGTGCCTTCGCCGCTGGCGGGCTTGTAGCGCTCCTTGCCGATGCGGGTGGTGAAACGGCGCAGGGGTTCTTCCTTGTCCATGCCGATCACGCTGTCATAGTCGGCGCAGGCCCCGGCGTCGGTCTGATAGGCGGTGCCGTTTGGCAAAATCTGCGCATCGGCGGTCGGGACGTGGGTATGGGTGCCGACCACCAGCGTGGCGCGCCCGTCGCAGAAATGGCCCATCGCCATCTTTTCCGAGGTCGCCTCGGCGTGCATATCGACGACAATGGCGTCGGCGGCCAGACCCAGCGGACACGACTCAAGCTGGCGATCGACCGCGCCGAACGGATCGTCCATCGACGCCATATGCACCAGGCCCAGCACATTCATGACCAGAATCCGCCTGCCCGTTTGCGTCTCGAACAGATTGGCCCCGCGTCCCGGCGCATCGGCCAGGGGCGGATAGTTGAGCGGGCGGATCAGGCGCGGCTCGCGCACGATGTAGGTCAGCGCCTCCTTCTGATCCCAGGAATGGTTGCCGAGCGTCAGGCAGTCCGCGCCCGCGTCGAACAATTGCCGCGCCGAATTTTCCGACAGACCAAAGCCCGCCGAGGCATTCTCCGCGTTAATGATGACGAATTCCAGGTCGAGGCGCCGGCGCAAACCCGGCAGATGCTCCGCGAGGGCGTCCCGACCGGGACGTCCCACCACGTCGCCAAAAAAAGCAAAGCGCATTAATCTTCCAAATCCAGAGCCCTGAGGCGGCGGCTCATGCCGTGCGGCGCGCCTCGATCACGCCGCTTTCGGTAAATATCTCATCCAGACGCTGATCATGCACTTCATAGGGCAGTTCGGCAAGTTCCTGCCCAGAAAAAGCGACGCCGCACACGCGCATATCCCGCTGAAGACGCAGGCTTTCCAGCGCACGGTCATAATAACCTCCGCCATAGCCGAGCCTGTGGCCGTCGCGCGTGAAGCCCAGCATGGGAACCAGAATCACGTCCGGCGCCGCCTCGCCCGCCTCCGCAAGCGGCTGATGAATATCGAACGGCCCCAATTCCAGCGAGTCGCCGATGGCGAAGCGGCGGAACCGCATGGCGAAACCGTCCTCCATAGCCACAAGGCATGGCAGGGCCAGCTTGTAGCCGCGATCCTCGAAAGCCTGCATCAGCGAAAAGGGATTGAGTTCGGACTGGATCGGATAATAGCCCGCTATGCAGGCGCCCGCCCGCGGCCAGCGCCCCGTCGCCGTCAGCGCTTCGGCCACCGCCGCCGCCATATGATCGCCAGCGCGCAGATTGGCGGCGGCCAGACCGGCGCGCCGACGCTTCATCTCGTGGCGCAGCAGGGGTTTGGGGGCTTCGACATCGATCAAGGTCAGGCTCCCGAAAGGCAAAGGGTGGCGGCGCCGCGTAAGAACCGTGTCGAAGGTTTAAATCCTCTCAGACCTGACAAGTCAGGTGGGAGCCAGATGACTAGGACCACGGTCCAGATCAGCGCCAGCCCCCGTTCTAAGTGATTAAGGTCAGAAGGATATGTTTCGCCACGCGAGCCGCAGCAAGACCCGCCGTATTCCATAATAATGTCGGGCGGCGGCGAACTCAAGATGGACGCTCGCGGCGGGCAATAAAGATTCTGCTTTCCTGAGACGCCGAAATGCGGCATAGGCGCGTCATCGTCATTGGGGAGTAGCCGCCTTTCTTCAGAAAGGGATCGCGCCAACATAATGGACGCCGCAGCGTTCTGGCCCGGTCATAATTGGCAAGACCTTTGGTCGTGGAAGCGGTTTGTCCGGCCGGGCAAGACGCCTCTGCGCGCCATCGGTTGATTGCTTGCCCGGCCCCAAGACACAACATGCTCCTGACTATCGTTTTATTCCTCGCCTCGGCAGTCGCCATCTATCTGGCCTGCGACTATTTCACCAACAGCATCGAATGGGTCGGCAAGCATATGAATCTCGGCGCCACCGCCGTCGGCTCGGTGCTAGCCGCCTTCGGCACCGCCCTGCCGGAAAGCGCTGTGACGCTCATGGCCGTGGTCTTCGGCCATACGGCGCAGCAAAAGGATATCGGCGTCGGGGCGGCCATGGGCGGGCCGCTGGTTCTGGCGACCATAGCCTATGGCGTGGTCGGTCTGGCCCTGTGGCTGAACCGGCGCAAATTACGGCGCGCCGACACGATGGTGCAGGTCGAACATGGTCGCCTGAGCCGTGATCAACTGGCCTTTCTGGTCATCTTCATCGTCAAGGTGGGTTTGGGCCTCGTCGTGTTCGCGCTGAAGCCGTGGCTGGGCCTGCTGTTCCTGCTCGCCTACGCCGTTTATGTCTGGCGTGAGATCACCACAGCCGAAACCGACGCTGAGGAAGAGGAGCTGGAGCCGCTGAAAATCCGCGCCGGTCATCCCTCCCTGTTCTGGGCCGGTTTGCAGGCCGGGCTCGCCCTGCTGGTCATCGCCTTTGCCTCCCGCCTGTTCGTGACCCAGATCGAACATATCGGTCAGAGCCTCGGCATGGCGCCGCACCTGATCGCGCTGCTTTTGTCGCCGGTAGCCACCGAATTGCCCGAAACCATGAACGCCATCATCTGGGTGCGTCAGGGCAAGGAGCGGCTGGCCCTGGCCAATATTTCCGGCGCCATGATGATTCAAGCCACCATCCCGTCGGCCCTGGGGATCGTCTTTACGCCGTGGCGCTTCGACCATGCGCTGCTGGCGTCAGGCGTGGTGACGGCGCTGGCCATTATCGTCCTGTACGCCATGTTCCGGCGCGGCAGGGTCGACGCGCGCGCCCTGACGGCGGCGGCGGCGCTTTACGGCGTCTTCGCCCTTTGGCTGGCGCTGACCGGCGCGGTTTGATAGACAGGCTTATGAGCGACCCCTGCCAGCAGCCCCCCGGCGCCTTTGCGCCGGTCATCGACCGCGCGCGTTGCGAAGGCAAGGCGGACTGCGTCGTCATCTGTCCTTATGACGTATTCGAGCTGGACCTGCTACCGCCTGAAGACCGCAAGACCTTATCCCTTGGCGCCAAGGTCAAGGGCTTCGTCCACGGCTGGAAACAGAGCTTCGCCGTACGCGCGGACGCCTGCCGCGCCTGCGGCCTGTGCGTCAAGGCCTGCCCGGAAAAGGCGATCCGGCTGCAACGCGTCAGTGAAAATCCGCCCCGCTGAGCGTCTCGCCCGCCGCCTCTTCCGCCGCCTTGGCGACCGGCATATCGCGTGAACGCAAGGGTCGCGCCTCCATCGTCAGCAGCAGCAGGAAGGCTGCGCCCATGGCGACGGCGGCGCCGATGAAGACCGGCTTATAGATGCGCGCCGGATCGGCGACGTGGCTCATCGCGTCCGCAGACAGGGCGCCGTTGAAGCTGTCGCCGAGCAGGGCGTAGATCTCGCCGAACAGGATGGCGCCGAACACCGCCACCATGATGGCCCCGCCCAATGAGCGGAAGAAATTCATCACCCCAGTCGCCGTGCCCATCTGGTGGCGCTCGACCGCATTCTGCACCACGACGGTCGAGACAGGAAAGGTCGAGCCGACCGCCGCATTGGCCACGACCAGCGCGCCGATATAGGTCCATAAGGACAGGCGATCGCCGATCACGGCCAGAGCCGCATACATCGCCATACCCGCAAACAGGCCGATCGTCGGCAGGGTCTTGTACCCCTTGCCCTTGCTGCGCGCCATCATCTGCCCCGACAGGATCGAACCGCCGACCACCCCAAGCGCCAGAGGCGTCATCACCATGCCCGCCGCCGTCGGGCCGAGATGGTAGATGAGCTGGACATAGATCGGATTATAGGCGCTGACCGACATCAAGGCGCCCATGCTCAAGGTGGCGACCAGTATGGCGCGCACGATCACCCCGTCCTTGAGAATCCCGGTCGGGATCAGCGGCTCGGCGGCGAAGCGCAGCCGCAAGCCGAACAACAGCCAGAAGACGCCGGACACGATATAGGCCGCCCAGACCGGAACACCGAAAAGGTGCGCCCCGCGCGTATTGATGGCCAGCATCAGGATCAGCGCCGCCGCCGTCATCAGCCCCGCCCCCAGCCAGTCGATGCGGTGCGGGCGCTCATAGCGCGGCAGCTTCATCAGCCCGCGCGACACCACCCACAGGGCGACGGCGCCGACCGGCAGATTGACCCAGAAGATCGATTCCCAGCCCAGATGTTCGGCCAGGGCGCCGCCCAGGATCGGCCCGCCCAGACTGGCTGAGGTGAAGACGGCGGCGAACACGCCCTGAATCCGTCCGCGTTCGCGCGGCGTCACCACGTCGGAAATCACTGTCTGCACCAGCGACATCAACCCGCCGCCGCCCAGGCCCTGCAAGGCGCGCGCGCCGATCAGGGTCAGCATGTCCGGCGACAGGCTGCACAGAAGCGAGCCGAGCAGGAAGACGCCGATCGCCATCAAAAGCGTGGTCCGCCGCCCGATCACATCGGCCAGCTTGCCGTAAAGCGGCGTCACCACGGTCGAGGCCAGCAGATAGGCGGTCACCATCCACGGCAGGTGCTGCGCATCGCCGAGCGCGCGTCCGATGGTCGGCAGGGCGGTCGAAACAATGGTCTGGTCCAGCGCCGCCAGCAGCAGCACGGTCATCAGGCCGAAAATAATCGAGCGCACGTCCTTCGGATCGAGGTGAATGGCGGCGGACGGTGCGTTCGGGTTCATGAATCGGCTCGCATGGCTGCGTACGGCGGCGCAAATTGCGCGAAGGCGGCGGCGATGGCAACGCACTAATCGGTGACGGGCTTGCCTGACGGATGAGTTTGGTCTTCTTTTATCCGGTTACGTATGCAATGACTTACCCCCAGCATGATCCTAAGGAGGTTTTATGAACCGCACCCGCCGTTTTTATCTGGGCGCCACAGCTTTGGGGGGCATGGCCCTGGCCGCCCTGACCGCAGGCGCGCCGCTGGCCGCCCTCGCCGCCCCTTCCGCCGATGAGACGTCCGACATGACCAG
>DATMTF010000400.1:0-7441 GCA_035565015.1 Asticcacaulis sp.
CGAAACCCCGGAAACTGAACTTCCGGAAACCGAACTGCCCGAAAACGATCTGATCAGCGACGAGGCCGACGATGATGAGAGCGAGGACGAAGACGAACGCCCGTTGAGCGGGCAGAAAATGTCCTTGCAATTCCTCAAGGACAAGACGCCGACCGATCTGGTCACCTTCGCCGAAGGCCTCGGCATCGAGAACGCCTCCAACCTGCGCAAACAAGACCTGCTGTTTGCGGTTCTTAAGGCTTTGGCCGATGACGGCGTGGAAATCACCGGCTCCGGCGTGATGGAAGTTCTGCAGGACGGCTTCGGCTTCCTGCGTTCGCCCGAAGCCAACTACCTGCCCGGTCCCGACGACATCTATGTCAGCCCGCAGCAGATCCGTCGCCACGGCCTGCGCACCGGCGACACGGTCGAAGGGCTGATCCGCTCACCGCGCGAAGGCGAACGCTATTTCGCCCTGACCAAGGTGCAGACGATCAATTTCGAAGACCCGGAAACCATCCGCCACAAGGTCCATTTCGATAACCTGACGCCGCTCTATCCCGAACAGCGCCTGTGGATGGAGATCGAAGACCCGACGATCAAAGACCGTTCGGGCCGCATCATCGACATCGTGGCCCCGCTCGGCAAGGGCCAGCGCTGCCTGATCGTCGCTCCGCCGCGCGTCGGTAAGACGGTCATGCTGCAAAACATCGCCAAGTCGGTCGCCGCCAATCACCCGGACTGCTACCTGATTGTGCTGTTGATCGACGAACGGCCGGAAGAAGTCACCGACATGCAGCGCACTGTGCGCGGCGAGGTCATCTCCTCGACCTTCGACGAACCGGCCACCCGCCACGTTCAGGTCGCCGAAATGGTCATCGAAAAGGCCAAGCGCCTGGTCGAACACAAACGCGACGTCGTGATCCTGCTCGACTCGATTACCCGTTTGGGCCGCGCCTACAACACGGTCGTGCCGTCATCGGGCAAGGTGCTGACCGGCGGCGTGGACGCCAACGCCCTGCAACGCCCCAAGCGCTTCTTTGGCGCCGCGCGCAATATCGAGGAGGGTGGCTCGCTGACCATCATCGCCACCGCCCTGATCGACACCGGCTCGCGCATGGACGAAGTCATCTTCGAAGAGTTCAAGGGCACCGGCAATTCGGAAATCGTGCTGGACCGCAAGGTCGCCGACAAGCGCGTCTTCCCGGCCATGGACATTCTCAAGTCCGGCACCCGCAAGGAAGATCTGCTCACCGACAAGGTCAATCTGCAAAAGACCTATGTGCTGCGCCGCATCCTGAATCCGATGGGCGCGCAGGATGCGATCGAATTCCTGATCGACAAGCTGCGCCAGACCAAGAACAACGCGGAGTTCTTCCAGTCGATGAATACATAAGGCTGGGCGTCTGCGCCCATGTTATGACAAACCCTTGCCAACCCGATATGACAGGCTCATATCGGGTTGTTGCTTTATGAAACGGTTGATTCGTCAGGAGACATCATGAAGGTCACGGTCAATGTCGAGTGCTCGCCCGAAGAAGCGCGCGCCTTTCTGGGCCTGCCAGATGTCGAGCCGTTGAACGACTATATCATGCAGCAGATGAAGCAGCGTCTGGAGCAGAACATCCACTCCATGCAGCCCGAAGAGATGCTCAAAAACTGGTCGAGCCTCGGGGTCACGGCGCAGGATCAGTTCTTCAAGCTGATGCAGTCGGCGGCGCAGGCCAGCCTCAACACCTTCGGCGGCAAGACCGACAAGTAGGTGTTTCACGTGAAACACACGATTTTCGCCCTGGCCAGCGCGCAGGGCCGGGCCGGGGTTTCGGTCATACGCATATCGGGGCCACAGGCATTTGAAGCTGTCGCGCGTCTGACTGACAAGGCTTTGAAGCCGCGCCATGCCACCTATGCGTCCTTAATTTATCAGGGTGAGCTGATTGATCAGGCGGTGGTGATCGCCTTTGCCGGTCCGAACAGTTTTACCGGCGAGGACTGTGTCGAATTGCATGTGCATGGTTCGCGCGCCATACTCGACCGACTTTACACTATTCTGAACGAACTGGGTCTGTGCCTGGCGCAGCCCGGCGAGTTTTCCCGCCGCGCGCTGGAGAACGGCAAGCTTGACCTGACCCAGGCGGAGGCCATCGCCGATCTGGTCGATGCCGAATCCGAAGCGCAAAGACAGCAAGCTCTGACGCAACTGGGCGGCGGCCTGCGCGCGCAATATGAGCAGTGGCGCGACGAATTGATGGAGCTGCTGGCGCGGCTGGAAGTGTTTATCGACTTTCCCGATGAAGACCTGCCTGATGACTTAGTAGCGGCGATCCGCATGCGGATTGACGATCTGGCCGGTCGTTTGAGCGCGGCCATAACCGACTCGCAGCGCGGTCGGCAAATTCGTGAGGGCTATCGCATCGTCATCCTGGGCGAGCCCAATGCGGGTAAGTCGAGCCTGTTCAACGCGTTGCTCAAAGCTGAAGCCGCCATAGTCACGCCGATCGCAGGCACCACCCGCGACGTGATCGAGGCGCAGTTGCGGATCGGGCCATATTCTGTGCTGCTTTATGATACGGCGGGTCTGCGCGAAACAGCGGAACTGGTTGAGGCCGAAGGCATCCGCCGTGCGCGCGCTAAGGCGGACGAGGCAGATTTGCGCCTCTGGGTGATCAACGCCGCCGATCCGGCTCTACCCGATGATTGGCGCGACGGCGACCTGATGGTGTTCAATAAGCTCGACGAGGCGGGCGAAGAAGAGCGCCGAGCTGTGGCGAACTTGCGTGTTTCACGTGAAACATCGGTGTTTGGCGTCAGCGTCAATCTCGGCGAGGGGATGGCGGGTCTGATCCATGCTATCGAAAACCGGGTCGGCGAAGCGCTGGCCAACCAGACCTTCCCGGCGGCGACGCGCCAGCGTCATGTCGAACGTCTGAGCGAGGCGCGTGACCAGTTGGCGCAGGCCAGCGTCACGATGAATATCGCGCCGGAACTGTCCGCCGAAAATGTCCGCTCGGCCATAGCCAGCTTCGACGCCCTGTTCGGTCGTTACGACGTCGAAGGCGTGCTGGACCTGATCTTTTCCAGCTTCTGCATCGGCAAATAGACCGATTGCGATTCGACCCGTGCGGGCCAATCTGCTATAGGCGGCGGTTCAGTTTTCGTGCGAGTGGGTCATGACCGAAAAGCTATGGGATGTGATTGTGGTCGGCGGCGGCCATGCGGGCAGCGAGGCCGCGACGGCGGCCGCGCGTCTGGGCGCGCAGACCCTTTTGCTGACCCATCGCTTCGAGACCCTGGGCGAAATGTCGTGCAATCCGGCGATTGGCGGCCTCGGTAAGGGCCATCTGGTGCGCGAGATCGACGCGCTTGATGGCGTCATAGGCCGCATGGCCGATGCGGCGGGCATGCAGTTCAAGGTGCTGAACGCCTCTAAAGGTCCGGCGGTGCGCGGCCCTCGCGCCCAGATCGACCGCAAGCTTTACCGCGAAGCCATGCAGGCCGAGCTGTCGCAGACCGAAAACCTGACGATTATTGAAGCCGCCGTCGAAGACCTGATCTTAGACCATGGTGTCGTAGTCGGCGCCATTGACGCTAAGGGCCAAAGCTATCGCGGGCGCGCCGTTGTCCTGACCACCGGCACCTTTTTGCGCGGCGAGATTCATATCGGCGATAAACGCATGCCTGCAGGTCGCTGGGGCGATCAGCCCGCCAACGGTTTGGGGCACAGGCTTTACGACCTCAAGCTTGATATGGGTCGGTTGAAAACCGGCACGCCTGCGCGGCTCGATGGCCGCTCGATCCACTGGGATCGCGTCGAAAAGCAGTTGGGCGATGCGGTGATCCAGCCGTTTTCGACCCTCACGGCTTCGATCGAGCGCGAGCAGATCGCCTGCGGCGTCACTGCGACCAATGAAAAGACGCACGAAATTATTGCCGCGCGGCTGGAGGAATCCGCCGTCTATGGCGGGCGTCTGTCCGGGCGCGGGCCGCGCTATTGCCCGTCCATTGAGGACAAGGTGGTGCGCTTCGCCGACAAGACCTCGCATCAGATTTTTCTTGAGCCGGAAGGCTATGATGATGACACCGTCTATCCGAACGGTATTTCAACCAGCGTGGGCGAGGCGACGCAGGACGCCTTCCTGCGCACCATTGTCGGTCTGGAAGAGGTCATCGTCAAACGCTACGCCTATGAGATTGAATACGACTATGTCGATCCGCGCGAACTGCATCCGACTCTGGAGCTGAAAAAGCTGCCGGGCCTGTTTTTAGCGGGCCAGATCAATGGCACGACCGGTTATGAGGAGGCGGGCGCGCAGGGCTTAATGGCCGGGATCAATGCGGCGGCGCGGGCAGGGGGCTACAACCCGACCATTCTGGGTCGTGATGAAGCCTATATCGGCGTCATGATCGACGATCTGGTCACGCGCGGCGTTACAGAACCCTATCGCATGTTCACCTCGCGGGCGGAGTTTCGCCTGTCCTTACGCGCCGACAATGCCGATCAGCGCCTGACGGATCGCGGACTGGCGATTGGCGTGGTGGGCGCGCGTCGTAAGGCGGCATGGACGCAGAAGCGCGACGCGCTAACTTCGATGCGCGTGCGGGCGGCGGAACTGAACGCGACGCCGAAAGAGGCGCTGGCGCAGGGCATCCAGGTCAATGGCGATGGTCAGCGCCGTAATCTGATGCAATTGATGGCTTACGACACCTGCAACCGTGAACGGCTCGAAGCGCTGTGGCCGGAAGTCGCCACATGGGACGCAAATCTGTTCGAGCAGATCGAAATCGACGCCCTCTATGCCGGTTATATGGCGCGGCAAAAGGCCGAGATTGAAAGCTTCCGCCGCGATGAAAATCTGGTCCTGCCGGACGATCTCGACTATGCGGCGATCGGCGGGCTGTCAAACGAGGCGCGCGAGAAGCTGAGCCGTATCCGGCCAGCGACCTTGGGGCAGGCAGGACGGATTGAGGGCATTACACAGGGTGCGCTTTCGACCCTGCTGTTCCATGTTCGTAATGCAGGCAAGCGTATCGCCTGATGAGCCTCATGACGCCGGAAGAGATGGCGGCAAAGCTGGTGTTTCACGTGAAACACGATGCGATCGCCGACCTGAACAGTTTTTATGCGATGTTGTCGAAGCAGAACGAGGTGATGAACCTTGTCGGTCCGGCGACCTTGCCGGACTTCTGGTCGCGGCATGTGCTGGACTCGGCGCAGCTGCTCGATCATCGGCCCGACGCCCGTAAGTGGGCTGATCTCGGCGCAGGCGCAGGCTTTCCCGGCCTGGTCCTGGCCATCCTGCTCAAACACAGTGACGGGGCGGAACCCTGTGTTTATCTGGTCGAATCGCTGGCCAAACGCTGCCGTTTTCTTCAGGAGGTCGTGACCGCGCTCGACCTGCCCGCGCAGGTGATCAATGACCGCGCCGAGAATGTCAGGCTCAAGGTCGATGTCGTGACCGCGCGCGCCGTGGCGCCGATGAGCAAACTGCTGGGCTTTGCCGAAACCTTCGTCAAGACGGGCGCTGATGCGTGGTTTTTAAAGGGGGAAAACGTGGAAAGTGAACTGTCGGAAGCTGGTAAAAACTGGCGTTTTGACGTAAGTGTTTACGAGTCCGTCAGCGATCCTCGTGGTCGCGTGATCCATGTTGAAAGGCTGCGCCGTGCCCGATAACGCTTCCGAAAACATGCCGCAGACCGAACGAAAAGCCCGCGTTCTGGCGGTCGCCAACCAAAAAGGCGGCGTCGGCAAGACGACGACGGCGATCAATTTAGGCACGGCTTTGGCGGCAATCGGCAAGCGTGTGCTGCTGATCGACCTCGATCCGCAGGGCAATGCCTCGACCGGTCTGGGTTTGCCGAAATCGCAGCGCGCCTCGTCGCTTTATGATGTGATCGTTGATCAAAGGCCCATTGGTGATACGGCTGTTCAAACAGCGGTTCCGGGCCTGTGGTTGCTGCCGTCTGATCCCGATTTGTCGGGCGTCGAGATTGAACTTGGGCAGGCCGAGCGCCGTTCCTACCGGCTGCGCGATGCGCTTGACGGTCTGGAGGCGGCCAGCACGGGCAAGAAGGACGGTTACGACTATATTCTGATCGATTGTCCGCCGTCGCTGAACCTGTTGACCGTCAACGCCATGAGCGCCGCCGATGCGGTGCTGGTGCCGCTGCAATGCGAGTTTTTCGCACTTGAAGGGCTGACGCAACTGATGCGCACCATTGATCTGGTGCGCGGCAGCCTGAATCCGAAACTGGGGCTGCAAGGCATTGTTCTGACCATGTTCGACCGTCGCAACGCCCTGTCCGGTCATGTCGAGCGCGACGTGCGTTCGCATTTCGGCGATCTTGTTTATACTACGGTCATACCGCGCAATGTGCGTGTGTCCGAGGCGCCGTCCTTCGGCAAACCGGCGCTGATCTACGATATGAAATGTTCGGGCAGTCAGGCCTATATCAAGCTGGCGCGCGAGCTGGTGGCGCGCGAACGCTCGCGTAAAAAGGCCGAAGCGGCCTGATCCCGATTACGACCTACGGAAAAGAAATTATGTCGGAAAAACAAAGAGGTCTGGGCCGTGGCCTGTCGGCCCTGCTAGGCGATCAGGGCGTGGCGGCGGCGGTGAACGAAGCGCCGAAAGCACAAGGCGAGACGACGCGCGGTCTGGAGCAGCCCATCGAACTGCTGGTGCGCAACCCCGATCAACCGCGCCGCCTGTTCCGTGACGAGGAGATCGAGGAACTGGCCGCGTCGATCCGCGAAAAGGGGGTCTTGCAGCCGATTCTCGTCCGTCCGGCCCCCGGTCAGGCCGGGTCTTACCAGATCATCGCCGGGGAGCGCCGCTGGCGCGCGGCGCAGAAGGCCGGTTTGCACACGGTGCCGGTCATCATTCGTGACCTCGACGATCTCGATGTGCTGGAGATCGGCATTATCGAGAACGTGCAGCGCTCCGACCTCAACGCCATCGAAGAATCGCGCGCCTATCGTGTCTTGATGGAGCGTTTCGGTCGTACTCAGGACGCTTTGGCGCAGGCGGTCGGCAAGAGCCGCAGCCATATCGCCAACGCCCTGCGCCTGTTGAACCTGCCGGAAGCGGTGCAGGATCATGTGCTGCAAGGCCGCCTGAGCGCCGGTCATGCGCGCGCCCTGATCACGGCGCACGATCCGGAAGGTTTGGCGCACATCGTGATCGACAAGGGCCTGTCCGTGCGTCAGACCGAGGCGCTGGCGCGCGACGGCGGTAAGCTGGAGACCAAGTCGGCCAAACCGGCCATGCGCGGTGGCGACGCCGACACCTTGTCGCTGGAGCAGGATTTGCAGGAGGCGCTCGGCCTGAAGGTGCGGCTGGACGACAAGGGCGGCAAGGGTGAGCTGCGTCTTGCTTACGCGACCCTCGAACAGCTCGATGAGCTGTGCCGTAAGCTGATGAAATAATTAGAAATTTTCGAAGAACGGCGTCTCAGGCGAATT
>DATMTF010000401.1:0-13266 GCA_035565015.1 Asticcacaulis sp.
GCGGCGAGGAGCCGGAAATGGCCGGAATCTATATCATCGGCGACGACGGCGCGCCCTATCGCCTCGGCTTTGCTCTGGCCAATGAGTTTTCCGACCATGTGACCGAAAAGGGCAATTATCTGTGGCTGGCCCACTCCAAGCTGCGTCCGGCCTCGCTGGGCGCGGAGCTGCGCGTCGGCGAACTGCCGCACCATATCGAAGGCATGGCGCGCATCCGCCGCGGCAATGAAACCCTCTGGGAAAAGCCTTTCCTGTCGGGCGAGGACAATATGTCCCACAGCTTCGCCAATCTGGAGCACCACCACTTCAAGTACGGCCTGTTCCGCCAACCGGGCGACGTGCATGTCCATTGCTTCGGCACCGCGACCGCCTCGTTCGCCGACGGCGTCAAGACGCAGGACGGCGACGTGTTCGAGATCGAGGCCAACGCCTTCCGCTACCCGCTGGCCAATCCGCTCAGGACGCTGGCGGACGAAGCGGTCGCTATTAAAGCCTTATAAAATAAGATAACATCGGCGTTATAACAAAAATAATACAGGAGAGGCTCATGGCCCACCCAGCGCGCAGACATCTTCTGATGGCGGGGGCCAGCCTCGGCCTGTTCGCCGTCGCGCCTGTCAGGGCGGCGACTGCCAAACGCACAGAGCCGTTTCCGCTTGAGGCGGTGACGCTGAAGGACTCGATCTGGAAGCGCGCGGTGGATCGCAACGCGCAATACCTGCTCGAACTCGAACCCGACCGCTTTCTGCACAATTTCCGCACCAGCGCCGGACTGCCGCCCAAGGGCGCGGTCTATGGCGGCTGGGAGGCGATGGGCATCGCCGGTCACAGCCTTGGCCACTACCTGTCGGCCTGTTCGCTGATGCTGGCCCAGACGCACGATGCGCGCTTCCGCCAACGCATCAATTATATGATCGATGAACTGGCCGCCTGTCAGGCCGCGCATGGCGACGGCTATGTCGGCGGCACGACGGTGGACCGCGACGGCAAGACCGTGGACGGCAAGATCGTCTTCGAGGAGGTGCGCGCCCACACCATCAGCAGCCACGGCTTCGACCTGAACGGCGGCTGGGTGCCGCTCTATACCTGGCACAAGGTGCATCAGGGCCTGCTCGACGCTCATCAGTATGCCGACAATGCAAAAGCGCTTGATGTCGCGGTGAAGATGTCCGACTACCTGATCGGCGTGCTGGGCGGTCTTAGCGATGACGAGATGCAGCAGGTGCTGGCCTGCGAGCATGGCGGCCTGAATGAGACCTTCGCCGAAACCTATGCCCGCACCGGCCAGAAACGCTTCCTCGATATGAGCGAGCGCCTCTATCACAAGGCGATCCTCTTGCCGCTGTCGCAGGGCCGCGACGAACTGGCGGGCAAGCACGCCAATACCCAGATCCCGAAGCTGATCGGACTGGCGCGGCTTTATGAGCTGACCCATGAAACCGGTTATCGCGACACGTCATCCTTCTTCTGGGACACGGTGGTCCACCACCATTCCTATGTCATTGGCGGCAATGCCGATTCCGAACATTTCGGCCCCGCGGATGTGATCTCACCCTACATCACCGACAAGACGTGCGAGGGCTGCAACAGCTACAATATGCTCAAGCTGACGCGGCATCTGTACCAATGGACGCCGGACGCCAGATGGTTCGACTATTACGAGCGCACGCACCTGAACCACATCATGGCGCAACAGGATCCCGACACCGGCCTGTTCGTCTATTTCATGCCGCTCTATCCGGGTTCGCAGCGCGTCTATTCGACGAAATTCGATTCCTTCTGGTGCTGTGTCGGCACCGGCATGGAAAGCCACGCCAAGCATGGCGACTCAATTTACTGGCGGAACGGCGACACGGTTTTCGTCAACCTGTTCATCCCCTCGCAACTGAACTGGACCGAGAAACGCACCAAGATCGATCTCGATACGCGCTTTCCGGACGACGAGACAGTGACCTTGACCGTCACGCCGCCCGCCAACGGCGCCGAGTTCGAGCTGGCCTTGCGCCTTCCCGGCTGGTGCGCCAAACCCTCGCTCAGCGTCAACGGCAAGTCCATCGCCATCCTGCCGCGCGACGGCTATGCCCGCCTGAATCGACGCTGGAAGGCCGGTGATACGGTTGTTATAATCCTGCCGCAAAGCCTGCGTGTCGAAGCGACTCCGGACGATGCGCGCCGCATTGCCTATCTGAAGGGGCCGATGGTCATGGCCGCCGATATGGGCGCATCAAATACAGGCGAAGCGCCACGCGCCCCCGTGCTGGTCGGGGATGACGCTCTGACACTGATCGAACCGGCCACGCTGACGCTGAGCGCCCAGCCGCAGGCCCTGCCCCTCAAGCCGTATTACGCCCAGTACCAACGGCGCTCCGCCGCTTATTTTCCGCTGTTCACCGCCGAACAATGGCGCGCCGAGCAAGCGGTCTGGACCGCGAAGGAGGCCGCGCAACGCGATCTGGAGGCGCGCACCATTGACGACTTCCATTTCGGCGAGATGCAGCCTGAGCGCGACCACGGCTTCGACACCGATATCGGCGAAGTCGCCTCGCGCGCCGGACGCGCCGGACGCTGGATCATGTGGACCAACGGCAAATATATGGCCTTCAACATGCAGGCCGAACCGGGCGCCGTGCTGCAAATCACCTATTGGGGTCAGGATACGCACAAGTCGTTCGACATCGAGGTCAACGGCAAGCTTCTGACGCATGAGACCCTGGCCTTCGATCCGGTCGCGGATTTCCGCACCGTCGATTACGCCTTGCCGCCGGACGCGATTGAGAACGGCAAGCTCCATGTGCGCTTTGTGACGCAGAACAGCGATCTGGCCCTGTTTGAAGCCCGCACCCTGCGCGCCGGGCCTGCAAAGAAAGCCTGATCCGCCCTCTTGCCGGGAATCGCTGCGCCGCACATAATCAAGGCGATCTCCGGGGAAAATCGACATGACAGGCGTGGTCATTCTGGCGGGCGGACGCGGCGCGCGTATGGGCGGGAACAAGCCGTTTCATCCGTGGGGCGACGCCACTTTGATCGAGGCGACTCTGGCGCGGCTGGAGCCGCAGGCCGAAAACATCGCCATCAATGCCGGAGCGCTGGACGCTCCGCACGCCACACGTCTGGCCGGGCTGGGCCTGCCGGTTCTGTATGACGACCTGCCGTGGCGCGGCCCGTTAAGCGGCGTTTTGAGCGCGCTGCAATGGGCGCAGCTTGGCGGTGAAACCTATGTTATAACCTGTCCGTGCGATATGCCTGAGCTGCCGGATGATTATGTCGTACGTCTCATGACTGCGCCGGACGCCGCCATCGTCCATTATGGCGGCGCAGACAATTATCCATTATGCGCGCGCTGGCGCGCCGATCTGGCGCCCGCGCTGGTGACCGCCTTAAAAGCCGCGCCAGGCGGCTTACGGGTGCGCAACTTCAGCCTGCCCCACAGCCCGCTCATTATCCCGGTCGTCGATCCCACCGCCTTCGCCAATATCAACCAAGCGTGATGGCCTTGCGCTTGACGCTGCGCGATCCGCGATGATAGCGGTAACAAGCAGGCCCGCAAAAGGGCCGAAACAACAAAGAAAACTCTCAGGGAGACATCCGATGCCGAATCTGCGCGCCGCGCTTTCGCTGGCCCTGCTGCTGAGCAGCGCCTCCGCCCTGCCCGTGCTGGCTGCGACGCCGCCCGCCTGCACCGACAAGCCTTGCGCCTTTATGGACACGTCGCTGACGCCGGAGGCGCGCGCCAAAGACCTCGTCTCGCGCATGACGCTGGATGAAAAGGCGTCGCAGATGCAGGACAACGCCCCGGCGATTCCGCGCCTCGGCCTGAAGCGTTACGGTTGGTGGAACGAGGCGCTGCATGGCGTGGCGCGCGCCGGTCACACCACCGTCTATCCGCAGGCCATCGGCCTGGCGGCGACCTGGGACGCAGGGCTTATGAACGACATCGGCAAGGCGATTGCCGACGAGGGCCGCGCCAATCACAACGCCGCGATGGCGCGCGACCCGTCCGGCACGGATCGCTATTACGGCGTCAACTACTGGTCGCCGAATATCAATATCTTCCGCGATCCGCGCTGGGGCCGCGGGCAGGAGACCTATGGCGAAGACCCGTACCTGACCGGCCAGATGGCGGTCGGCTTCATCACCGGCATCCAGCAGCAGACGGACGGCGTCTATGAGGGCGTCGCCACGCCCAAGCATTTCGCCGTCCATTCCGGCCCGGAACCTCTGCGCCACGGCTTTAACGTGCCGGTGTCGAAATTCGATCTGGAAGACACCTATCTGCCCGCCTTCCGCGCCGCCTTCACCGAGGGCCACGCCTATTCCACCATGTGCGCCTATAACGCCACCGACAGCTTCCCGATGTGCGCCAGCCCGCTGCTGGCCGACCGCATCCGCAAGGACTGGGGCTTCAAGGGCTTTATCGTCTCCGACTGTGACGCGGTGGACGATATGGTCACCGGCCATAAGTCCGAACCGGACGCGGCCCACGCGGCGGCAGCGGCGGTCAAGGCGGGAACCGATCTCGATTGCGGCGCGACCTACGCCGCCCTGCCGCAGGCGGTGAAGCAGGGGCTGATCAGCGAAGCGGAGGTCGATACGTCGCTGGAGCGATTGATGACGGCCCGCATCCGCATGGGCCTGATTGACGGCAGCCTCTACGACCACATCCCGACCAGCGATCTTAATGCGCCCGAACACCGCCTGCTGGCGCTGCGCGCCGCCGAAGAAGGCATGGTGCTGCTGAAAAACGGCGGCGCCCTGCCGCTGACGGGCGTGAACAAGATCGCCGTCATCGGTCCGAACGCCGACCTATTGCAGAGCATCGAGGGCAATTACACCGGCTCGCCGTCCGATCCGTCTTTACCCCTGCCCGCCCTGCGCGACGCCTTTGGCGCAGGCAATGTGCTGTATGCCGAAGGCGCACCGCTGACCGAAGGGATGCGGATGCCTGTGCCGGAAACCTATCTGAAACCGGCGGCGGACAGCGCCGTTCATGGCCTGATGGGTCAGTATTTCGATAATACGGATTTTTCCGGTCCGCCCGCCTTTTCACAGGTCGATAGGGTGATCAATTTCGACTGGTATCACACTGCGCCGAAAGGGCTGAAACCGCTTGGTTTTTCCGTTCGGTGGACAGGCGTTATAACACCGCCCGCGCCGGGCTTGTATACACTCGATTTCCGGGGCCGTTCAGTCGGCGCGGACAAGATGGCCAATGTGCATATCTGGATCGACGGCAAGCTGTTGGCGGATGACGCCAGCCAACTGACCTTCGCCGATACGCAGCCACACACGGTGCGCATCGACTATGTCCGCGCCAAGGAAGACCGCGCCTCCTCCTTTGACTGGATCGCGCCGTCCGACGCCCTGCGCGCCGAAGCCGTGGCGGCGGCGAAGGCCGGCGACACCGTGGTCGCGCTTGTCGGCCTGTCGCCCGATCTCGAAGGCGAGGAGATGAAGGTCGATTATCCGGGCTTCCACGGCGGCGACCGCACAAATCTCGCCCTGCCGCAGGCGCAACAGCAGATGCTTGAGGCCGTCAAGGCGACCGGCAAGCCGTTGATCGTGGTCTATATGACGGGCGGCGAAATTTCCGATCCGTGGGTCGAACAGAATGCCGACGCCATCCTGCAAGCCTGGTATCCGGGCGTCATGGGCGGTCAGGCGATCGCCAACACCCTGACGGGCCAGAACAATCCGTCGGGCCGCCTGCCTTACACCCTCTATGCCGATATCAGCGAACTGCCGCCGTTTGAGGACTACGGCATGCAAGGCCGCACCTACCGCTATTTCGACGGCAAGGTGTTGCATCCGTTCGGCCAAGGCCTGAGCTATACAAGCTTTGCCTATTCCTCACCGTCCCTGTCGGCGCCGTCGATCAAGGCGGGCGATTCTGTAACCACCAGCGTGCAGGTCAGCAATACCGGTGCGCGCGACGGCGAGGAGGTCGTGGAGCTTTACGTCAAACGTCCGGGCGCGGCGGGCCATCCGGCGCTGGCGGGCTTCACGCGCGTCCGTCTCACGGCGGGCGAAAGCCGGACGGTCACCCTGCCGCTGGACGCCCGCGCCCTGTCGCAGGTCGATCAGAACGGTGATCGCAAGGTCGTGGCGGGCGATTATGAGATCAGCCTCGGCGGCGGCCAGCCCGGCTATGCGCAGACCGTCAGCGCCGTCCTCACCATTACGGGCGAAGCCGACCTGCCGAAATAGCTTACGCATTCCTGACCGGGGCGGGGCGGCTTTCCGATCCCGCCCTTATCGGCGAGCGCCTAGACTGTGCGGCGACGTTCAGTAAAAGGAGGCGTCTCATGACGAGAAATTACGCTCAGGTTCCCCCCAATGCCGGCGCATCCGACAGCGGCCCGACCTATGAACCGCAGGTTACGCCGTGGAACCGCGACACCGACACCACCGGCGTTACCGAAACCAAGCCCGGCGAAGACTATGACAGCGAAGGCAAGCCGCGCGGTCCCAAGGCGGTGCGCGACAAGAATGACAAGGTCTGGAACGATAAGGGCCTGACTCCGACCTATACGGAAGACGTTGGCGAAAAATCCTGATGCAGGTCCATCTTACCCTGTGCAGCCCGGTCGCAAGGCCGGGCTTTTTCATGATGCGTTGCGCCTTGTCGTAAGGAATTTTTATTTGTAAGACTAATTTTTAAAAATAAACACGCAGGGACTGGCGCCTTATGTTTTCTCAGACTGATCTTCGTCTTGGCTTTGGCGCAGCGCCTCTGGGCAATCTGTATCGTCCTTTGAGCGACGCAGCGGCGGAGGCGACCCTGAATGCGGCGCTGAACGCGGGGATTAGTTATATCGACACTGCGCCGCATTATGGTCAGGGACTGTCAGAACGCCGCCTGGGCGGCCATGTCAGCGCCTGCCGCCTGTCCAGTAAGGTCGGACGCGTGCTGAAGCCGATAATGCCGCCGCCGCCGGGGACGGAGCGGCATGGCTTTGTCGACGGCGATCCGTTCGAGCCCGCGTTCGACTACAGCTATGACGGCGTCTTGCGATCGTTCGAGAGCAGCCTCAAACGGCTGAAACGCGACCGCATCGACATCCTGCTGGCCCACGATCTCGGCGTCGTCACGCATGGCGCCGAACACATGCGTCACCTGCGCGAGTTTCTGGACGGCGGCTATCGCGCCATGCGCGACCTGAAGGATCAAGGCGTGATTTCGGCCATCGGTCTGGGCGTCAATGAAAGCGAGATTATCGAGACGGTGCTGGGCCATGCCGACCTCGATATGGCGATGCTGGCCGGACGCTACACCTTGCTGGAACAGGGCGCGCTCGACACGTTTCTACCCTTGTGCGAACGTCGCGGCGTGCAGGTGATCGTGGCGGGGCCGTTCAATTCCGGCCTGTTATGCGGCGGCGCGACCTATAATTATGCGCCCGCACCCGAAGCCATACGACAGCGCGCCGCCACGCTCGACGCAGTCTGCGCGGCGCACGGCGTTCCCCTGCCCGCCGCCGCCCTGCGCTTCCCTCTGGCCCATCCGGCGGTCGCCGCCGTTGTGGCCGGCATGGCCACGCCCGAAGAAGTCCGCGCCAATGTCGAGATGATGGCGATGAAGATTCCGGCGACGCTATGGAGCGATCTGAAAGCTGAAGGTCTGGTGCGCGCGGACGCGCCGACGCCGTAACTTCGCTCAGGCGAGGGCGATATCCATCCAGATCATGCGCGTCTCACCCGCCTTCAGGCATTTCATGCCCGAATTTGGCTGGTTGAACGGATCGGGCATGTGGTTGACCGGCTCGGCGCAAAAATAGGCCTCCCCCGGCGGCACATAGATGTGCAGCCAATGACAGTCGGGCGAGGCGCGCAAGGCGTGCGTCAGGCGCCGCCCTTCAAAGACCTCGGCGCGGCCATGAAAGCCAGAATAGCAGTTGTCGATCAGCTTATCGAACTTCAGTGCGTCGCCATGCGTCCAGTCCTTGAACAAGACGCCCGCATGCCAGTTGCGCGGCAATACCTCGTCGTCGGAAATCCATACGCCGTCGACATGCGCTTTGAGCCGCGTCTGGTCCGTCAGGTTGAAATAGGGATGAAAACCAAGTCCGGCAGGCATATGGCCGCGCGACAGGTTGGTGACGTTGAGATAGACGCGCAGGCCCTTGTCGCGCAATTCAAACACCTGCGTCGCCTCGTAATCCCACGGCCATTCGTCGGCGGCATGGCGATAGCTGAGGACGGCGCGTGACGCCGACGCCTCGACGACCTGCCAGGGATTGCGCCAGCCCTGACCATGCAGGGTGTGCGGACTGTCGCCCAGATTGGGAGAAAGCTGCACCTTGTGGCCCTCGACCACGAACCTGCCGTCACGAATGCGGTTGCAGAACGGGACCAGCGGAAAGCAGGAGGATTGCAACACGTCCGTCGCGTCTTCCGGCGTCGGCCGCATGACATCGGCGCCCTTATGCGTGAAGCGCGCGATAGAGCCGCCGAGATCTGGATTGAGATCGAGGACGCTGTCCCCGCAGTTTAAGCGCAGCATTATCCTGCCTTTCGTCGCTTAAAATAGCAAAGGGGGCGGAATCCGTGGCCGGACTCCGCCCCCGATTTACGCAAAGCCTAGTCTTTCTTCCACAGAGCCTCGATCTCTTCGAGACGACGGCCCTTGGTTTCCGGCACGAACTTCCAGACGAACAAGGCCGCCAGGATCGAGAAGGCGCCGTACAGATAGTAGGCGAAGCCATGGTTGAACATGGCGTTCAGGCGGCTATCGCCATCGATGACCAGGAAGGACCAGGTCACGACGAAGTTCGAAATCCACTGCGCCGCCACGGCGATGGCCATCGCCGGCCCCTTGATCGAGTTCGGGAACAGTTCCGACAGCATGACCCAGACGACCGGACCCCAGGACAGGGCGAAACCGGCGACGTACAGCATGGCGGCGCCGAGCAGAGCCGTGCCTTCCATGTGGGTCTGGAACATGAAGCCCATGGCGATCATGGCCGCGGCCATGATGACGCCGCCGAGGATCAGCAGCGGCTTGCGGCCCCAGCTATCGACGGTGAAGGTCGCCACCAGGGTGAAGACCACATTGGTCGCCATGATGATCACGGTTTGCAGGAAGGCCGCGTCAGTGCCAAGCCCGATATTCTTGAACATCAGGTTCGAATAATAGAGCACGGCGTTGATGCCGACAAACTGCTGGAACACCGAGAGCAGGATGCCGACCACGATCACGCCGACGCCGAATGACAACAGCTTGCCCGAATGCTGGGTCAGGCTGCCTTTGATTTCCGCCATGGTGATGTCGGCTTCGGCAGGACCGTCGAGCGTATCGAGCAGCTTTTTGGCTTTTTCGTCGCGGCCCTTCATCATGTACCAGCGCGGCGTGTCCGGCATCAGGAAGGCGGCCAGGAAGAACAGGGCTGCAGGAATGGCGCACGAGGCCAGCATGTAGCGCCAGCCGACTGCGTCGAGGAAGGTGTCGGAATCGCCTCCTGCGCGCTGAATATACAGATTGACGACCGCGACCAGCAGGATGCCGCCGACGATGGCGAGTTGCTGGAAGGTGACCAGCATGCCGCGCTGCTTGGCGGGCGCGATTTCACCGATATACATGGGCGAGATCAGCGACGCCATGCCGATGGCCACGCCGCCGATGAAGCGATAGACCATGAACGGCGTCAGGGCGTGGACGCCCATGCCGCCCATTGCGGCCAGACCCGTTTCGGGAAAACCCGACAGAATCGACGACCCGAAGAACAGGATCGCGGCGATCATCATGCCGCCGCGGCGGCCCAGAGCGGTGGCGACCCAGCCGGCGATGGCCGAGCCGACGACGCAGCCCAGCAACGCCATGCCCGTGGCCCAGCCGAACAGGTTGTTGCGCTCCAGTTCGGTCAGCGCCGTGCGCGGATCGATGAAATTGTGCTTGATGGATTCGACCGCGCCGTTGATCACAGCGGTGTCGTAACCGAACAAAAGCCCGCCCAGAGCCGCGCCAATGGCGAGCCCCATGACAAGACCCATGTTCACGGTCTTCGTGGTTGAGGACATCCTCAAATTCTCCCTACCTGCGGGCGTGACGCCCGGACCTGAAAAGTTCACGGCTTATGTGGCTTTACGGGTTCTCGTCGCCCGTTCGTGTTTATACCGCCGCTTAATGAACTCTTAATGGCAGCTCGCCGTCCGCGCAAGCATTCCTATCCAAAGAAGCGAGATATTTTAAGGCTTTGCGCCTGTTTTCCCTATAAAAACAGGCGCGCTTGTTAACGCTACCAAGGTTGCGGCGCAGCACGATTAGTGATTATGACGCGGCATGGTTTCGGCGATGTGTTGGTATTTCAGGGCTGGCTCCATGACCGCCCCGGTGTGCAGTTGCGAGACCGTGGCGCGGTAAATCTCCTGCCACACCGTCATCGAAGCGGGGATCGGCGGCAGACCGTCTTTCTTGCGCTCCGCAATCACCGCGTCGCTGACCAGCATATTGCATTCGCCCTTGTTCAGGTCGATGCGGATGATGTCGCCGGTGCGCAAGTAAGCCAGCCCGCCGCCCGCCGCGCTTTCCGGCGAAGCGTTGAGAATCGACGGCGAATCCGATGTGCCCGACTGACGCCCATCGCCGAGCGTCGGCAGCGAGGTGATGCCCTTCTTCAGCAGGGCATCGGGCGGCTGCATATTGACGACCTCGGCCGAGCCCGGCCAGCCGATCGGGCCGGAGCCGCGAATGACCAGGATGGTGTTTTCGTCGATGCCGAGCGATTCGTCGTTAATACGCTTGTGATAATCGTCCGAACCGTCGAACACCACCGCCTTGCATTCAAAGACATTTTCGCTACCGGGCTTCGACAGGTAACGCTGGCGGAACTCGTCGGAGATCACGCTGGTCTTCATGATGGCGACGTCGAACAGATTGCCCTTGAGCAGCAGGAAGCCCGCGCGCTCCATCAACGGCTCGGCCACTGTGGTGATCATGTCGCGGTCCTGCGTTTCGCGGCCTTCGATATTTTCCGCGATCGTCTTGCCCGTTACCGTGCGCGCGGTTCCGTCGAGGCGGTTGGCGACCAGCAGTTCGTGCAGTATGGCCGGAACGCCGCCCGCGCGATGGAAGCGCTCGCCTAAGTATTTGCCCGAAGGCTGCATGTTGAGGATCAGCGGAATGTCGTGCACGGCCATCCAATCGGCCTCGGTCAGCTCAACGCCCGCATGGCGCGCCATGGCGATGATATGCGGCTGGGCGTTGGTCGAACCGCCCATGGCCGCGACGGCGGCGATGGCGTTCAGAAACGAAGCCTTGCTGAGAATCTTCGACGGCTTGAGGTCGTCATAGGCCATTTCGACGATGCGGCGGCCCGTCTCATAAGCCATTTGCGCACGCTCGCGATAAGGGGCCGGAATCGCCGAGCAGCCGGGTAAGGACAGGCCCAGAGTCTCGGCGACCGCATTCATGGTCGAGGCCGTGCCCATCGTGTTGCAATGGCCCGCCGACGGCGCCGAGGAACAGGCGGCGTCGAAAAATTCCTCCTCGGTGATCTTGCCCGCCGCCAGGGCGCGGCGCGAGCGCCAGATCACCGTGCCGGAGCCAACCAGTTCGCCATTATGATAACCATCCAGCATCGGCCCGCCCGACAGGACAATGGCCGGAATATCGACTGCCGTAGCGGCCATGATGCCCGCCGGAGTCGTCTTGTCGCAGCCCGTGGTCAGCACCACCGCGTCGAGCGGATAGGCGTGCAGAATCTCGATCAGCGTCATCATCGACAGGTTGCGGTCGATGGCGGCGGTCGGACGGCGGCAGTTCTCGAAGATCGGATGGGTCGGAAACTCCATGCAGACGCCGCCCGCGTCGCGGATGCCCTCGCGCGTACGCTTGGCCAGTTCGAGATGGATGCGGTTGCACGGCGCGATGTCGCTGCCCGACTGGGCAAAACCGATAATCGGGCGGCCGGAACGCAGCTCCTTCGGCGTGATGCCGTAATTCATGAAGCGCTCCAGATAGAGCGCCGCCATGTCGATATGGCCGGGAGCGTCGAACCATTCCTGCGAGCGGAAGCGCCCGTTCGGCGTATTGGGTTTGCGCGTATCAGACATCTGCAATCTCGTTTTGTTTCTGGCCGGGAATATCGACATCGAAGCGGAACAGACCCCCGGCCAGGGGCTGGGCTTTCAGGTCGTCCGCCGACAGGCCCTTGGCGGCGGTGGTGGCGTAGACGGTTTTCAGATCGGGACCGCCAAAGGCGATCTTGGTGACGTTAGAAACGGGGAAACGCACCTTGCGCAACAGGCGTCCATCCGGCGCGTAACAGTTGACGCCCCAGCCGAAGAACAAAGCGTTCCAGACATTGCCCGCCGAATCGACGATCGGGCCATCCATATAGCCGTCGCCGTGGCTTTTACGCGTCTCCAGTTCGTGCGCGTAACACGGCGCGCTGGCGACATCGGCGGGCGCGTCGGCGTCGAGGCGGGCGAAGACGCGCTTATTGGCGATCTCGCCATCGGGACTGAGATCGAAGGCGTAGATGATCTTTTTCAGCGTGTCGTTGTGATAGAGGATTTTACCGTCCGGGCTGACCGCCGGGCCGTTGGTGATGACATAGTCGTCGTCCATGACCTTGAGGCCGCGCGCATCGAGGCGGTAGAGCTTGCCCGTAGGATGTTCCTCAGGATCGTGCATCGAGCCGAACCACAGACGGCCCTGATGATCGACATAGCCGTCGTTCAGGCGGTTGTCCGGAAAGCCAGGTTCGACATGGCTGCGAAGCGTGAAATCGCCTGTCTCCGGGTCGAAATCGTACAGCCCGGTCTTGCAGCCGACAATGAAGCCGCCGCTGCGTTTCGGGGCCAGAAAACCGCATGGCGATGGCGCGGTATAACTTTGGTGAGAACCGATTTCGGCGTCGTAACGATGCACCTGGCTCTGTTTGATATCGACGAACCAGACGGCCTTGTCGCGCGCGCTCCAGACCGGGCCTTCGCCCAGCATGGCCTTGAGATCCCAGACGCAGACGGGTTGGAAAAGATCAGTCATCGACGCCTCTGTCAAAGTCAGCCCTGCTTCCCGTCACAGACGGGAAGCATCAGGATAAACCTACCGCCAGCCCGCGTCGATCCAGTAGCTGTGCGCGGTCAGCAGGCTGGCGTCGTCGGAGGCCAGGAACAGGGCCAGAGACGCGACGTTTTCCGGCAGCAGACGCCCGTCAAGGCATTGCGCGTCAACGATCTGCTTCTCGCCTTCAGGCGTATACCACTTCATCTGGCGCGGCGTCTTCACATTGCCGGGAATGATGGCGTTGCAACGGATGTTATCAC
>DATMTF010000402.1:0-5641 GCA_035565015.1 Asticcacaulis sp.
ACACGATATTGAATTTCTGCAGCACGGCCATACCCACCACAGCGTCGATATTGTCGTTGGGCGCATTCGCCGCCTCCGGATCGGCTAGGGTCAACAAAGCCGGACGCACATCAAAGCCCGCCAGATTGAGCGGTCCCGCCAGCACTTCCCGCATGGCGATCTTATGTCCGCCGGACGTCATGGAGCCGTCGCGCGCCTTGGGAAACCGATCCCAGAATCCATGCGCCGCCACCGTATGCGGCGGCAGGTAAAGGCCGTACTGAAACAGAGAGTCGAAACGGCAACGCAGTTCGATCCCGAACAGGCGCACGGTTCCGTAAAGCCCCTTGCCGCCGTCATTGGCCTGACGGACGATGTCCGAGCGGTTATAGCCGCTCAGATCGGGCGGCGCGTCGGTATGAAAGGTCAGCAGAGAAGCGTCGAAATCGAGCGATATGGGCGCGCCGCGCAGGAAATCCAGGCCCAGCGTTGCGGCGCCGTCCTGCGCCGCAAGTTTTAAATGCGGCATGCGCACCTCGCCGAAGCTGAGCGCGCCGCCATCATAACCGCCTCCCGGTAAAGCCGGAATGTGATGCGCCTCCGCCTCCCGGCGGGAGACGCCGCCTTCCGACCGCCCCGTGGCCAGAATGAAGGGAAACGCCGGATCGTCACCCTGTTTCGCCGGGATCAGGATGCGGCGCTGCTCGCCGTACAGAAACGGGATCGCGCCCGCCGGCGCATCATCGGGCGGGGCCTGATCCGGCATCTGGCCGCTGATCTGCGCGTAGCCCGCGTTCGGCTTGAGATAAAGCTCTTTCGTCTCCGTGAAGGCCAGGGTGAATTTGCGCAGCAGCGGCGTGCCGACCAGCCCGTCCACGCCTTCCTCATCGAGCGAGTCCCAGGCGTGCGGATCGACCAGCGTCACCGGCGCGGCGTTCAGATGCAGCCTGCCAAGCGTCAGGTCGGGCGCGACCACAATCCGCGTATGCACGGTCTTTCCATTGGCGCCGACGCTGTTGGCCTCACGCAGAATCTTATATTTGTCCCACAGATGATGCGCGCCGACATAGGCCCCGCTGACCGCGATGGCCGACATGGCGCCGGTGTCGACGCAGCAGACCAGCTTGCGCCCGTCGAGCTGAAAGGTCAGAAAGACCTTTTCGGCGAATTTATCATTCTGCGCCTGAAAAAAGGCGTCGACGCGCACGAAGCCGTCCAGGTCCATATCGGCGCCGTTGAGATAATAACGGATTTCGCGCTTTTCATAATCGAGCTGCGACGGCAGCGAGGTCAGAAAACTGGCGGGCAGCACGCCGTCCATGTCCGACGAGGGAAATTTCTCGAAGCCGATGAAGGACATCTTCGGAAACGGCAGACCGCCGCCGACCAAGACGTTTTCAGCGATGTAGATATAGTCCGCCTCGTCGCCCTTCAGGCTGGCGGTGCGGATGGAGCCATTGCGCGCCAGTTTCAGTTCCTTGGCCAGCGATTCGCGGATGCAGGGCGCAAACGCGCCGGTGTCGATGGCGAAGCGGTAAGGGCCCCTGCCGTCAAGCGTCAGCCTGATCAGCGGCATGCCGTTGCGCGCAAAACCGATGGGGACACGGACAATAACCGGACTGGCGGCCCGGCCAGTCTGCGGCCAGCCCACCAGCACGGCGGCGGCGACCGCCCCCCGCCAAACATCGCGTCGCGTCGTCATGATTCATCCCCCCGTTGTTCTGATAAATCCTACAAGTGGCGCTAACGCTAAGCAATATCCCTCACGTCACGCGCCTTCCATAAATTAGTGGTGACCAGGAAGCATTGTCCATCCAGCTTCCCAGTCAACAGATCGCGCGATCTGCTCCGCGCTTGACTTGAAAACGCCGGTCAGCGCTAAAAAAATCTGCGTTCATCTGCGTCAATCTATGGCTTTATTTTGTTACAGCGCCCGGTAGCGGAAATCGCGGAATCTCGCCTCGCCCTCGCCCGCCGCATAGAGGCCTGGTTTGAGCATCAGGAAGCCGCCGCGCACATTGTGGTGATAGCCGGAAACCTCCATGCCGCGGTCGAACAATTTCCAGTCCCGGCCGTCGCCTGAGGTGTGCATCTGCACGATATGCCGGTCGTTGCGCAGGCGCAGGAACAGGCGGCGGCCATACGGATTAATGGGCCGCCCGCGCTCCAGACCGTACTGGTGCGTGATAAAGGCCTTCTCATCGAAACCCAATCCGCAATAAAGGCCGGAATCGTAGAACAGGATCAGCCCCGCCCGCGCGCCGGGATCGATCTCGATTTCACATTGGATCTCAAAAGCCGGATCGCTCGCGATCAGCAGCAGAGGCGCCGAATCCTTCGGCGCGCTCCCGCTGGCCGTCAGATGCAGAATGTTGTCGGCGCGGCGGATACGGCGGCCTTCGTCTGGGCCCGGCTGAAAGAAGTTCCATTTCAGGCCGTAGGCGTCGGTCGAAAAATCGTCTGACAAGGCCATGCCGTGCTGTTGCGCCTGGCCGCCTTTCGGCGCCGGGATCGGCTGTGACAGGTCGCCGCCGCCGAATTCCGGCCAGCCGTCGGCGCCCCACGTCACCGGCGCCAGCAGGGTCTGCCGCCCCAGCGTCCAGAAGCCGTTCTCATAGCCATGATAAACGCTCCACCAGTCGCCAGCAGGCCCCTCCACAAGCGTCGCATGGCCGCGCGACCACCAGGCCTCGTCTTTCGACGCCGTATGGACCAGAGGGTTGCGCGGATGCTGCTCCCAGGGTCCATTGACAGAGCGCGACCGGGCGCAGATCACCATGTGCCCGGTCGGCGGCCCCGCCGTGCCGCCAATGGCGCTGAGCAGGTAAAACCAGTCGCCGCGCCGCATGATCTTCGGCCCTTCGGGCGAAAAGCCTTCAACCGGCCAGCGTTCCGCGAAAGCTTCGCTGTAGCGCCAGGGATCATAGACATGCTCCGGCGCCCCTTGCGTCGTCAACCCGTCCTCGCTCAAACGCACCCGGTCGCCGCCGCTTAAGAATAACCAGCGCGACCCGTCCTCGCCGACCGCATGACCGGGATCGATATGGTTGGGCAGGTTCAGATCGAGCGGCTCGGACCATGGCCCCTCGATGTGATCGGCCCAGATCACCCATGAGGTCGTCTTCGTACCCGGATGATCGGTGACCTTGGTCGGAATATAAAGGAAAAATCGTCCCTTATGCTTGCACAGGCACGGCGCCCACACCGATCCGACATTTTGTGTCAAAGCGGCCGTCACCGGCGACCAGTTGATCAGGTCGTATGACTTCCAGATGATCAGTCCAGGATAGGCGTCGAAGCTGGAAAAGGTCATGTAATAGACGTCGCCGTCCTTCAGGATGGACGGGTCGGGGTGGTCGCCCGCCATGATCGGGTTGAGATAGGTTCCGTCGCCCCGGTCGGCCTTGCGCTGATTGTCGACAGTCCGGCCCCATTGCGGCGCGGCGGTTTGCGCCTTTGCCGGCATTGGGGCCTCGACGGCGCCGAGCGCCAGCGGAGACAGGCCGAACAGTTTGAGAGCGTCGCGGCGAAGCAGAGGCATGAGGGCATTTCCTTTTTATGTATCGCTTTTTCTGTGATCCGCAGGATTGACAAGGGCGGCAATCAGGCCGCACAAAGGCGGACAACAGCCCAAAAACCAATGCCAAATTCCTACGGGCGAACAGGGATAAAGCTATATGACACCGGTTTCCAAAGTCAATCTGATAACCACCTGCGCCGTGCTGACGCTGCTGGCGGGCGCCGCCGCTCACGCCGCCGATGCGCCGGTGCAGACCCAATGGGGCCCGGTCAGCGAACCGGCCATGCCGACCCATATCTGCGCCACGCTGAGCGCCGCCCTGACCTCGGATCACGGCTCGGTGGACGCCGTGGACGCCGACGGTAAAAACACCCATCCCGACCATGACCGCCTGCAATCGGCCATCGACGCCTGCCATGACGGCGCGGTCAAGCTGGTCGCAGGCGCGCATGGCGAGGACGGCTTTCTGACCTCGCCGATTCAGCTCAAAACCGGCGTCACCCTGTGGATCGACGCGGGCGTGACCCTGTTCGCCTCGCGCGACCCTGAGGACTATGACAACGGCCCCGGCGATTGCGGCGTGGCCAATACGGAGAAGAAGAAGTCCTGCACCTCGCTGATCTGGACGAAGAACGCCGATCATGCGGGCATTGTCGGCGCAGGGAAAATCGACGGACGCGGCGGCTCTTTGCTGCTCAGCGGTCCCAATGCGGGCAAACGCTCATGGTGGGACGTGGCCTGGCAGACCAAGCAGGGCCTGACCCAGCACAATTTCCGCCTGCTCCAGATCGATGGCGGCAAGGATTTCACTCTGCACGGCGTCACCTTCGAGAACAGTCCGAACTTTCACATCGTCTCCAATAACTTAAGCGGTTTCACCGCCTGGGGCATCCGCATCCTGACGCCGTCAATCGTCTATACGAAGCCGGGCTATGCCTGCCCGGAAGGTTCGACGCCGGACAAGGCGACGCCCGCCACCTGCTTCACCCCCGAAACGGTCAAGAACACCGACGGCTTCGATCCGGGCCAGTCGGACCATGTGCTTCTGGCCTACAGCTATATCTCGACCGGCGACGACAATGTCGCCATCAAGGCGCACGGCGACGCCCCGGCGAGCCTGACCACAATCGCGCACAACCATTTCTACTATGGCCACGGCATGTCGCTCGGCTCGGAGACGGACTCAGGCGATCACGACATTCATGTCTATGACCTGTCGCTGGACGGCATGGACAGCGCGCAGAATAACGGCCTGCGCATCAAATCGGACGCCTCGCGCGGCGGGCGGGTGGACAAGGTGGTATTCGAGGATGTCTGCATGCGCGGACAGCTCAACCCCATCGTGCTGGACACCGCCTATGTCGACAAAAAGGGGACGACCTTCCCCGATTTCGCCGACATCACCCTGCGCAACGTCCATGATCTCGGCAGCGCGGCGTTTGCGGGCCAGCAGCGCATCGTCCTGCGCGGCTTTATCGAGCAGGGTCAGAATCTGCCGCTGAACGTGCGTTTCGACAATGTCATGTTCGATCAGGCGCCGCTGGTGATCGGCAATCACAACCCGAAGGACGGTCCAGCCCCGGTTGCGACGCACGTGACCTTCGGCCCCGGCCCGGTCAGTTTCGCGGATCTGATAAAACCGTCGCCGGAGCGCCACGTCACGGTGACGGACGAACGCTCAGGCAGCGCCTCCCCACGCGACTGCTCTGCGGCCTTCCCGAAGCTATCGGACGTGCTGACAGATTCGCCGATTTGACCTGTCCCCCCTCTCCCCATGCGCATGGGGAGGGGGAAGTCTCTGGAGGAGATTGCCATGAACCGTCGCGAAACCCTGATCGGCCTGTCGGCCTCCTTGAGCGCCCTCGCCTCACCGGCTCTGGCTCGCGCCGCCGCGCCAGCCACGCCCATCGTAACCACCAGCAACGGGCGGGTGCAGGGCCTGCGTAAGGGCGGCGTTACCGTCTTTCTCGGTCTGCGCTACGGCGCCGATACGGGCGCCGCGCGCTTTCAACCGCCATCGAAGCCCAAGCCTTGGCAGGATATCGCCGTCGCCAACCAGTACGGCGACACCGCGCCCCAGTCCGGCAAGCCTGATGATTGCCCGCAATCGGAAGACTGCCTGTTCCTCAATGTCTGGACGCC
>DATMTF010000403.1:0-6376 GCA_035565015.1 Asticcacaulis sp.
CGGATCACGCGCGGCTCGTTGCGGGTCGGCTCGTTCAGGCTTGTCCGCAGCCGCTCCAGCGCGTCGTCGTCGGACAGGTAGGCGCTGCAATAGATCAGACCGTTGCCGACGCGGTTCTGCAACGGGATGCGCCAGCGCCAGCCCGCGCCGTGCGCGCTCGCCTGGGTGTAGGGCGCGACCGGGGCGTCGCTTTGGGTCTGCACCGCCACGGCGCGGTCGGTCGGCAGCCAGTGGCTCCAGTCCTCGTAACCGGCCTTCAGGGTCTGTTCGATCAGCAGGCCGCGAAAGCCGGTGCAGTCGATGAACAGGTCGCCCTCGATCACCTGACCCGAAGCCAGGGTCAGCGAGACGATGAAGCCGGTTTCGGGATCCTGCTGCACGCTGACGATCTCGCCTTCGATGCGTCTGGCGCCCGCCGCCTCGCTGAGGCCGCGCAGATACTGGCCATAGAGGGTGGCGTCGAAATGGTAGGCGTAGCTGAGATTGAGGTTCTTGTGCAGTTGGAATTTACCCGCATAGGCGGCTTTCAGCTCAAGACTGTAATCGTCGAACGACCCGCTAAGGCCCCGGTCGCGGCCTTCCAGCCAGACGCTGTGGAAGGGGGTTATCCACGGCGAACGCCCGATCTTGCCGAAGGCGTGGAAATAGCGGTCGCCTTCGCGCGCCCAGTTGTTGAATTCGATGCCCAGCTTGAAGGTCGCATTCGTAGCGCGCATGAACGCCTGTTCGTCGATATTCAGGAAGTTATGAAAGGCGCGCAGGGTCGGGATCGAGGCTTCGCCGACGCCGACAATGCCGATATCCGACGACTCGATCAGGGTGATGTCGAGCAGGGGCCCCAGCAGTTTCGACAGGCCCGCCGCCGCGCACCAGCCCGCCGTGCCGCCGCCGGCGATGACCACTTTTTTGACCTTTTGTCCCTGCATCGGACGTCCTTCATATCAGCGGTTGAAACGATTGAGAATCTGCGCGCGCAGACGACGCGCCTGCATCATGTCCAGCGGCGCCAGCGGGCCTTGCGCGGCGGGCGGCAGATGTCCGGCGGCGGCCTCGCTTGGTCCGAACAGATAATGGTCGAACACGGCGCGCCAGGCGGCTTTTTCCGTATCCGGCCGTCCGCGCAGGCTTAAAAGGCCGTGCAGCAGGGTGGTCATCGGCGTGTCGACAAAGGCCGGAACGCTGTCCCACCAGTAGTTGATCAGGATGTTGAACGCATCGAGCGCCTCGACCTGATGCTGCCACATCGACGGATAGAACAGGACGTCGCCCGGCGCCAGATCGGCGATCTGCGCCGCGTCGAACGCCTGACGAAAGCGCGGATAGGCGTCGAAATCGGGATGGGTGAAATCGACCATGCTGATCACCTGACCGCCGGGGGTTGGCTCCAGCGGGCCGGGATAGAGGTTGCCGATCTGGTCGGGCGGAAACAGGGTGAAGCGGCGGTGGCCGACCATGCAGGCGGCCAGATTGTGCGAAATGTCGAAATGGGCGCAGGCCGTGGTGCGGTTGCCGATCCAGATGCTTTTCAGCACGGCGCCCTGGGTAAACGTCTCGCCGGTCAGGGGCAGGCTGTCCGTGGCCAGCAGGCCCGGCAGAAAGGCGTCGATATCGGTCGAGCCGCAATAGAAGGACGGCGCATCCGGGGCGTTCCTGTGTTCAAGCAACAGGTCGAACAGATGGTCCAGGCTCATGCGCCCGGACGTGAAATTGAAGCCATCGACTTCGGGCGTATAGCCGAAGCGTCCGTGGATGGCGGCGTCGCCTGTGAAGACCAGCAGGGGCTTGCCCTGATAGAAGGGGCGCAGATGGTCCATGGCGGCTTCGGCAGACTGAAGCCCCGCCTTGACCAGCGGCAGATCCGCCGCCAGCCCCTTGAACACCATCGGCGTCTGGTCGGCGATCAGGCGCGCGAAGTCGATGTCCGCGAAGGCGTCAACCCGTGTCGTCGCGACCTGACGGCTCATCTCAGACCGTCTGCGCGCTGCGTTCGTTTTTCAGCGCGATCATATGGCCGAGATTGCCCATTGAGGCGACGACGTAAAAGGCCAGGGCGAGAAAGCCCTTGTCATTTAAAGCCTTCAAAGCCGCGCTGTCGAGATTTTGCAGCGCGTCGCGGCTGATGGTCAGCATGTCCTCCAGCAGGAAGGCCTTGTTGTCGCTAATCTCGACATTGATGCGCACCGGCGCCAGCAGGCCGGCCTCCAGAAAGGCGGCGAACATCGCGTCGCTGATCTGTGACCCGGCATAGACCTGTTGCAGGGTCTGGGCGACCTGTTGAAGCACGGGCGCATTGCCGCCGTGGGACAGGAACAGGGGCGCGCCTTCGCTGCGGCTGATGCGGACGTGCGACGGATCGACCAGGATCATCGCCTCGGCGTCGGGCGGCAGATCCTGCCCCGGCGCAGCCTGGGGCTGGCCGATCAGGAACGGGCCGACCTGGTGCATGGCCGGGACATAGGCGGCGTTCCAGCGCTCGCCCGCCAAAAACAGGTTTTCGTCGCGATCGAAACCCAGCAGGGCGACCGATTTGAAGCCGCCGTTTTCCGTCTGGCGGAAAAAGATCGGGTAGTGGCGCTGAATGTCCTGGAATTCAGTCGGAAAGATCAGGGCCTGGTTGACGCTGTCGCCATAGGCGGCGCCGCGCCGCGTGATCAGGCGCAGGTCGTGATGATCGACATTGTTGAGTAAGACGTGCTGTCCCAAGATATCCGCCCTTAAACGCTGAGGGTTATAATGCTGCGATGAAACGGAAATGGCAATTGCGCCGCTGGCGCCAGACGACCGAAAGGCGCGCCGCTTTTTGTCGCAGGGATCATAAAAAGAGGAGGGCCGCAGTCTCCCGCGACCCTCCCGATCTAAACCTGTGAAAGGCTTAGAACTTGTAACGGACGCCGAATTCGTAACGCGAATCCAGCTCCTGATAGTTGACGACGTCGGTCGGCACGCGGACGTACTGAACGATGTGGCCCTTGTTGATGTTCAGCGCTTCGAAGGTCAGGCTGATGTTCTGACGCAGCGCATAGCTGAACGAGGCGTCCCACTGGCCATAGGCCGCGGTGTAAAGGCCGCCGTTTTGCGAGAAGTTGGCCACTTGCAGGTACTTGTCGCGCCAGTTGTACAGGATACGGCCTTCGAAGCCGTACTTTTCGTAGATGCCGGTCACGTTGTACGTGTTGCTGAGGCCTTGCAGAGCGAACTGGCTGCTGCCGTTCGGATCGGCGGCGTTATCCAGAGCGACGTCGCCATTGACGGTCGTGGCGCTGGCGGCGACGCCAAAGCCCGTATCGCCGAAGAAGTGCTGAACCGCAAACTCGAAGCCGTCAATATTGGCGGTGTGGTTGTTGATCGGTTGCGACAGGGTGAAGGTCGCCACCGGATCGGTGCTGTTGCTGACCACCTTCCAGTTCGGGTTGCCCCACAGATAGACCGACAGAGCGTCCGTATCCGCCGACACATGGCCGTCAGGCGCGGTTTTGCTCTGCCATTCGCTCTTCGCCGTCGCCACATTGCCGCCAGCCTGATCGATCAGGATCGTCATGGCCGACAGGTTGTTGGTGTTGGTCGAAGCGCCGAGATCCTTCAGGGCCTGAGCGGCGGCGCCGGAGCGCGTACCGGACGCGCCCGAAGCCGGATCGGTCAGGCCGAACAGGCTGGTCTTGGTCGTGCCGTTACCCACGAAGTTCTGCACCGCCTTGCGGTAGTAGCCCAGCGAGACATAGCTGTTCTTGCCGTAGTACCATTCCGCCGAGACGTCGAAGTTCTCGGAAACCAGCGGCTTCAGGGCCGGGTTGCCCGACGACGCGGTGTAGATGGCGCCATTATAGCTGGCGTCGCCCGGCGCGTTGACGCCGATTGTGGCGTACATCGAGCTGTACTGCGGACGCGCATCGGTCACGGAGAAGGACATACGACCGATGAAGTCATCGGTGATGTTCATAGCCATGTCGAGGCTGGGCAGCAGGTTGGAGTAGTGCGACTTATAATCGTAGGCCTGGACGTTGGTGCCCTGAACGATCGAGAAGTTGTTCTTCTGGTCCCAACGGATATTGGTCGGGGTGTTCTGGTAGGCGGTGACCGTCACGTCGGTGTTCTCGTAACGGACGCCAGCCAGGATCCTGACCGGACGTTGCAGGAACTCGCCCTTCATGGCGAACTGCGCGTAAGCGGCCGTGACCTGTTCCTCCACAGCGTTATGGCTGAAGCCGTTCAGGTGCGGGGTGTTGGACTTGGCGCCGCCCACAGGCAGGACGTTGGCGAAGGTCGGGCTGCCATAATAGGCCGCCAGACCGTCATAGGCCTTCACCGCGTTGAAGCGATAGGCCGTGCTGTCGCCGCTGCCCAGGTCAACCGACTTGAACTGACAGGTCATACAGAAGGCCTTGATGTCCGTGCCGCTGTACTTGGCGACGTCGCCGGGGTTCAGACCACCCCAGTCGCCGAACTGCGCCTGGAAGGAGTAGGCGGCGGATTCGTTGATATTCTTGTACGCGTCGAGGCCGAAGCTCAGCTTGCTTTGGTCGTCCACCGCATAGCTGGCGTCGAACTTGGCCTGCTGGATCTTGTCGGTCTGACGCGAGAAGAACTGGTTGCTGTAGCCGGAGCTGAGCGAATTGATGTCCTGCTTGCCGGTCGCCGACTTGCTGGGGTCGAGCGTGACGTGCTGCACAGGCGCCGCCAGCGGACCATAGTTGGTGGTGTTCGAAGCCACATAGGTCTGGGCCACGGACACCGTCGTCGAGGAGGTGCCGTTCGGGTTGAAGCCGCCCGAGCTGGATTGCGACGAGGCCAGGTCGGCGGTCAGGGTCCAGCGGTCGTTGGGCGTGTACTTCAGGTTGACGCCGGTCGATTCGATGCTGGCTTCGACAGAACGCAGCTCGTTTTCGTAGCCCTGGTCCTTGCCCGTCGGGATCGTATCGGTGAGCGAGATCGCCGTATCGATGACCGAATTGCCGTCAAAGGTGACGGCGGCATAGGGGCTGCGCGAGAACCAGTTGGTCAGTTCCGAACGGGCTTCGGTCTGTTCGGTGTGCGCGAACATCGTGTTGGCCGTAACGGTCAGATCTTCTGTCGGCTTCCAGCGGAAGACAACGGCGGCGTTGGTGCGCTTCAGGTCGTCTTCGGCGTAGGTATAGCGGCTGTCGGTCGGCACGGCGATCAACTGGTTCATGTTGGTCGGCGCGTTGGTGATCTTGGACGCCGCCGGCGCCTGACCCGTCGTCAGCCACTTCGCGTAGGTCTGAACGTTCCAGGAGTTGACCGTATCCGAGCGGGTGGAGCCGGTCTTTTCCTGATACGAACCGAACAGGGCGACGCCGAACGTGCCGCTGTCATTGGTCCATTGATAGGCGCCGGAGATTTCCGGCGTGACCGACTTCTTCTGCAGCACGGTTCCGAGGCCCGGCTGATCCGTTGTCAAGCCCTTGACCGTGATGCTGCCTTCGGAGCCGCCGTGGATGAGCGGCTGCAGCGTGGTGAGATTGATCGTCGCGCCGATGCCGCCGGCAGCGATATCGGCGCGACCGGTCTTGTAGACCTGCACGGCCTGCACGCCGTCCGAAGCGATATTGCTGAAGTCAAACGCCCGGCTGTTGCCCTGGTTGCTGTCAGCGCCCTGACCGCCGCCGATGACGCCGATGGTCGAGGCCGGCATGATGCGACCGTCAACCGTCGTCATGTTGTAGCCCGGACCGAAGCCGCGAACCGTGATCTGCTGGCCTTCGCCATTGACGCGATTGATCGACACGCCGGTGACGCGCTGCAGCGAGTCGGCCAGGTTAGTGTCCGGATACTTGCCGATGTCTTCGGCCGAAATGCCGTCAACGACGCCGTCCGAATTCTTCTTGATGTTCATCGAGCGCTGCAGCGACGCCCGAATGCCGGTGACGACGACGACGGTCGAGTCGCCTTGCGCCGCAGCGTCCTGAGACGCGGTTTGCGGCGCCTCCTGCGCAAAGGTCGGCGCGGCGAATGCGCACAGCGCAAGCGTCGACGCGCCGCCCAGGAAGGCCGCGCGCAGCGCGACGCTCTTGGATGTACGCTTTGAATTACTGGTCATGTAGATCCTCCCAACATGGTTTTCAGTTGTATTCCAACTGCTGCTTATTATTGGCGCCGCCCTGTTCATGGAGGCGGTCGGTAGTCCGACTGTTGCTAAGCCGCAGTCACACATTCGCATGCACGGCGGCTATGGGCCGTCGCCATACGAAATGCGTTCTCATTGTCGTTTTAGGTGTGACCCCTCAACGCTTATTCCCTGACGGCAAGGGCCTGTGACGGATATTTCCCTTGTGCCGAGCTGTTCTTTTTCGTTCCAAACGCCTTCGCAGCAGTGACAGCGCGCGATGTATGGCGTCGGACTTTTAGGTACGCTGCTTAC
>DATMTF010000404.1:0-1986 GCA_035565015.1 Asticcacaulis sp.
GTCATCCGCCGACAGGCCGGTCTTTTCGGCAATGGCGCCCAGCTTGTCGCCCAGAATGGCCTTGAGATCGTCGGCGCTGATAGGGTGATGCTGGCCGTCCTGCCACTTATCGACGACATGGCTCATGCCGTTGGAGACGAGATGCGCGAGGAGGGCGGTCACGCCGCCGATCAGCGCGCCTTCCAGCATCATATGGACGATGCCGTGGCTGTGGTGGTGATCGCCGCCTTGTTTGAGTTTGTCGTGCAGTTCGGACATAAGGCCCTCCGTTATTCCGGCGCAAGAGTGCGGCGGCGCGCGATCTTCGTCAAGAGATATGCACAAGGTCGAGGATACGCTGGAACAGGGCCTGAACGCGCGCCGCCAGATTATGCTGAAGGGTCGGCAGACAGTTGAGGCTGGCGTCGCATCCCGACGCGTCCCAGACCTGATGGCCGCCTTCCCAGATCATGCGCAGCGCCACGCACAGCACAAGGATCAGTCCGACATAACCAATCCAGCGGAAGCGATGCAGCATGGCGGCTATGGCGTTGGCGGCCAGCCCCATCATGGCGATGGAGAACAAAAGACCGAACACCAGCACCCAGACATGGTTCTCGGCGGCGCCGGTCACCGCCAGCACATTGTCGAGCGACATGGAGACATCGGCGATCAGAATCTGAAGAATGGCCGCGCCCAGCGTCTTGGCCGGTTTTGCGGGAGCGTCCGGATGGTCCTCGCCATGGCGCAGGTCGCGCCACATCTTCCAGCACACCCACAATAGCAGAAGGCCGCCTGCCAGCAACAGGCCGATAAGCTGAAACAGTTGCACCGTGATCAGCACGAAGCCGATGCGCGTGACGACCGCGCCGATCAGGCCGAACAGAATCGCCTTGCGCCGCTTGTCCGGCGCAAGGCCCGCCGCCGCCAGACCAACCGCAACGGCGTTATCGCCCGCCATGACGATGTCGATGAACACGACCTGCAAGAAGGCGAGCCCCTGATCGAACAGGTGCTGCGAGACAAAGGGGCTGAGAAACGTCGGCACGCTTAGCAATGACAAATCAAAATGCACGGCGTCCTCGTGAGGTTGGACCTGCCTTTACAGTTAAGGGCGTAGGACGCGCTGTCAACCTTCGCCTGGGCGGCGCGCGCACGCTTCATACAGCGCGATTGAAGCCGCATGGCTGACATTCAGGCTCTCGAAGCCGCCCGGCATGGGAATGCGCGCCAGATGGTCGCAATGCTCGGCGACCAGACGGCGCAGGCCGTCGCCCTCGCTGCCCAGCACCAGAACCAGCTTCTTCAGGCTTGCGCCCCAGCCTTGCTGCGCCAGCAGGTCGTGCAGGTTCGACCCGCCTTCGCCCGCCAGCCCGATGCTGACATAACCGTCTTCACCAAGCTGCTCCAGCGCCCGCGACAGATTGGTGACGCGCGCGAAGGCAACCCGGTCCGCCGCGCCCGCCGCCGTCTTGACCAACACGCCCTGCAAAGGCGGCGCATGGCGGTCCTGCATGATCAGGCCGCTGACGCCGAAGGCCGCCGCCGAGCGGAAGATGGCGCCGATATTCTGCGGATCGGTGACCTGATCCAGCATCAGAAAGACCGATAGGCCGTCGCGCGGCGCTATTTCCAGCAGGGCGTCGAGCGATTCGCCCTCCGGAACCGGCGCGTTCATCGCCATGCCCTGATGCACCGCGCCCTGCGGCAGGAAGCGGGCGATATCGGCGGATGGGAGGATGGTGACGCCTAGGTCGCTGCGTTTCAGCAAGGCCTGCGGCAGAGAATTAGCGCGGTCTTCGCTCAAAAAAAGGCGGATTGGGCCTTCACGGCGCGGATTTTTCAAGGCCGCCTCGACGGCGTGAACGCCCCATATCCAACCCTCATCTGAGCCCTTATGTCTTTGATGCGTCTGTTGTTTTTGCGGGCGCTGCGACGCAGGCGCGCCATCCTTGTGTGCGGGTTTGCCGCCGCCCGAAAATTTTTGTGCGCGGTTTTTGCCGGATT
>DATMTF010000405.1:0-12948 GCA_035565015.1 Asticcacaulis sp.
CTTTTCTACAAGAATCCCGAACCGCTGAACCCTGAAATCCATGGCGCCATGGGCATCAAGGCGACGCCGAACCCGCACGCCTTCGTGGCCGAAACCAATGTCGTGCCGCTGACCGTGTCGGAATTCCCGGCGGCTTCGCTCAGCTATCCGATCGTTTTCATCGGCGACAACTATATGCCGGTTGCGGCCATGGGCCTGTCGTCGGGCCAGAACGTGTTCGTTTCGCCCGAAGGCGTCTTCAAGGGCGATTCCTACCTGCCGGCCTTTGCGCGCCGCTATCCGTTCGTCTTCGCCAATGACGAGCAGCAGCAGCGCCTGATCCTGTGCGTCGATGTCGAAGCGCCCATGGTGGTCAAAAGCAATCCCGACGTCGCCTTCTTCGAGAACGGCCAGGCCACGCCCTATCTCGATAACGCCATGCAGTTCTGCCAGGACTTCGAGAACGAACGCCGCCGCACCGAATCCTTCGTGCAGTTGCTGCGCGACCTCGACCTGCTGGCGCCGCGCGAAACCGTCTATCGTCCGCAAAACCCGGACGGCTCGGCGGGCGAGCCGCAGAAGATCGCCGAATATTTCGCGGTCGACGACAAGAAGCTGGGCGAACTGTCCGGCGACAAGCTGGTCGAGCTGCGCGACAACGGCGCCCTGACACATATCTATGCGCACCTGAACTCGCTTTTGGCCTGGGATCGCCTGATCGCCCTGACCATCGAGCGCAACAACGCGCAGGCGCCGGCGAACTAAGCTTCACGGCGACGAAAATGAAAAGGCTCCGTCTCAGGCGGAGCCTTTTTCATATCGTTTTTCAGGCGTCGTCCGATTGCGGCGCCTTGGGATTGCGCTGAAACACCGAGCGCGTCAGGCACGAGAAGACCAGCCGCCCGGCCTCGTCGAGCAGATCGTTCTGCGCGATCACCACGCCCTTGGTGTCGCCGACCGCATCCTTGCCCATCACCGTCAGCCGCCCGCGCAGCAGTTCGCCCGGCGGCGGATTACGCGACCAGCGCAGCGCGTCGACCGCCAGCCGCTTGGTCTGCGGCCAGTTCAGCGAGGCCTCGGCCTCCAGCTTCGACCACAGGGCGAAGATCAGCGCGTCGGGCAGGCCGTCCGTCACATCCCAGTGCGGCGCATAGGCCTTGCAGAAGGCCGCCAGTTCGGTCTCCGACACCACGCCGGCGCCGAGGGAGGCCACCTGTCCGATCCAGAGGTCGTCGAAAGCTGCGGGCATGGTCCGGCTCCTGCATGGGGTTACATGACAAAGACTCTTAGCCCGACTCCCCGGAACGGGCAATCTTCATCCGGATGCGATTCGGATGCGCCTTGATAAGCGTAGCGTGTTGATTCTCAATGAACGCTGTGGTTCTGTCGGGCGCAGTTCAAAGAGGATTCATGAGCGCCGCCGAACCGCCTTCTTCCGATTTTCAGCCCGATGCGCCCGCAGCGATCGAGGACGAGCCCTATCATGGCCTGTTCCATGGCCGAAAGGCGCCGTTATTGGCGGATGAAGGCCATCAACCGGACCGCTTCGATCTGGCCAAACTCCTCAAAGAACGGCGCGAGGCCCTGGGCTGGACGCTTGACGACGTCGAAGACATCACCCGCGTGCGGCGCAACTATCTGGAGGCGCTGGAGCAGGCCGCCTATGACGTCCTGCCGCCGCGCGCCTTCGCGCTCGGTTTCGTCAAGGCCTACGCCAAGGCGCTGGGGCTGGACGAGGAGAGCCTTGCGGATATGTTCCGCCGCGAAGTCTCGCCGCAGAACACCCGCCTGCACGCGCCGTCGGGCGCCTCGCTGGAAGACGCCAAGCCCAGCTATCGCCGCTATCTGATCGTCGCCGGATGCCTGGTCGGCGCTATCGTCGCCTGGAATATCTGGCAGCGGGCGCCCGCCAGCCACAACCGCCATCACGGCCTGACCGGGGTCGACGCCTCGTCCTGGGCGGCGGGCGCGCCGCTGATCCATGACGGGCTGGTCTATGTCACGCGCCCGTCGCCGCCGCCGCCCGACCAGGACGTGCCGGCGCCCTATGTCACGCCGGGACTGGAGGCGCAGTTCGCCTCGCTCGACGCCGCGCAGGACGCCAGTTCGGCGACGCCTGCCGGTGACGCCGGGGCGGCGCTGATGCGCAGGGCCTTCAATCCCCGCGGCGCGATCTACGGCGCCGAGCCGGAGGATTCCAGCGTGACGCTGCAGGCGACCAAGAGCGTCAATCTGGTGCTGCGCAGCGCGAACGGCGCCATCTATTTCGTCCATCAGTTCGCACCCGGCGAGGCCTATCGCCTGCCGCAGGCCGATCAGCAGGACGTGTTGCTCGACGCCTCGGACCCGTCGGCCTTCGATCTTTATTACAATGGCGAATACGCCGGAACCATGGACGCCAAGGTGACGGCGGTCGGCAAGCTGAACGCGCGCGCCGTGCAGTTGTCGAACGCGCTCGACGCACATGAATCCGCCGCCGGTCAGGCCCCGCGCGCCGCCGCGCCGCCGCCGCTCATCGTGCCGCAGGCGGCGCCGAAATCGGACGCGCCGATTCCATACCTGCCCGCCGTGCGCAAGCCTGCGGAAGCGTCGTCGTCCGCCGCGCCGCCGCCTGTGACCGACGCGGACGGCGGTTCGGGCGCGGGCGCGTAATATTATGTGACTGCGGGCTTCGTCAGGCTTGTGACGCGGGGCCGGGCTTCTGATATAAGCCCTGCGAAGACAGTCAGACCGGGTTCCTTATGGACAGCCACCATCCTCACGATTCCCATACCCATGTGCGCCCATGGCGCATGATTGAGCGCCGCAAGAGCCGTCAGATCAGGGTCGGCAAGGTCGCCGTCGGCGGCGACGCGCCGATTTCGGTGCAGTCGATGACCAACACCCTGACCGCCGACGCCGAGGCGACGCTGGCGCAGATCCGGGCGCTGGAGGAGGCGGGCGCCGACATTGTGCGCGTCTCCTGCCCGGATGTGGAATCGACCCAGGCGCTGAAAACCATTGCGAAGGGCGCCGAGGTTCCGATCGTCGCCGACATCCATTTTCACTATAAGCGCGCCATCGAGGCCGCCAAGGCGGGCGCGGCCTGCCTGCGCATCAATCCGGGCAATATCGGCTCGAAGGACCGCGTCAAGGAGGTCGTGCAGGCGGCTAAGGACCACGGCTGCTCGATGCGCATCGGCGTCAATGCCGGTTCGCTGGAAAAAGAGCTGATGGAGAAGTACGGCGAGCCATGCCCCGAAGCCATGGTCGAAAGCGCGCTCTATCACGCCGACATCCTGCGCGAGCACGATTTCCACGAGTTCAAGATCTCGGTCAAGGCGTCGGACGTCTTCCTGACCGTGGCCGCCTATCAGCAACTGGCCGAGGCTATCGACTGCCCGCTGCATATCGGCGTGACCGAAGCCGGGCCTTTGCGCACCGGCACGATCAAGTCGGCCATCGGGCTGGGCAATCTGTTATGGGCCGGGATCGGCGACACCCTGCGCGTCTCGCTGGCCGCCGATCCGGTCGAGGAGATCAAGGTCGGCTTCGACATTCTCAAATCGCTGGGCCTGCGCCACCGCGGCGTCAATATCATCGCCTGTCCGTCGTGCGCGCGCCAGGGCTTCAACGTCATCGACACGGTGGCGAAGCTGGAGGAGCGGCTGGCCCATATCGCCAAGCCGATGTCCCTGTCGATCATCGGCTGCGTGGTCAACGGACCGGGCGAAGCTCTGTACACGGACATCGGCTTCACCGGCGGCGGCGCCGGGGCGGGCATGGTCTATATGGGCGGCAAGCCGGACCACAAGCTGTCGAACGATCAGATGATCGACCACATTGTCGAACTGGTCGAGGCGCACGCCGAAAAGCTGTAAGATCTCAGCTCTAATTCGGCATAGCTCTAATTCGGCATTCTGGGCGACAGCTTGACCTTCGGTTTGGGCGCGGGTTCGGCCTCGCCGGCGATGCTCAGGCGGCGTTCGTTGCGCATCATGAAGTCGATGTCCCTGGCGGCGACCGGGCGCGAAAACAGGAAGCCCTGAATGATCCCGCAACCGGCCTGACGCAGGATGGTCTTCTGCGCGCGCGTCTCCACGCCTTCGGCGACCGTGGTCAGGTTGAGCGCCTTGGACAGTTTGACGATGGCGCGGATCACAGCCTCGGCTTCCGGATCGACGCCCAGATTGGCGACGAAGGAGCGGTCGATCTTGATCTTGTCGACCGGATAGCGGCTTAAGTAACTGAGCGACGAATAGCCGGTGCCGAAATCGTCGAGCGCAATCGTAAAGCCCAGATGGCGCAGATCGCGCAGCATCATCTGCGTCGTCGCGTCGTCATTGAGCAGCACGCCTTCGGTGATCTCCAGCTCGATCTGATGCGCCGAGGCGCCGGTTTCCGACAGCAGGTCGCGCACGGCGCCGATAAAGCCCTTGCAACGCATCTGCGAGGCCGAGACATTGACCGCGACCTGGAGGCCGGGCCAGCGCTGCGCGTCCAGCATGGCGCGGCGCATGACCAGATGCCCCAGCTCGACCATCAGGCCGCACTCTTCGGCCAACGGCACGAAATAGCCGGGCGAGACCGGTCCGCGCGCCGGATGCGTCCAGCGGCACAGGGCTTCGACGCCGACCATATGGCCGTAATGATCGACCTGCGGCTGATAGACGACGTCGAGATCGCCGGTGTGGATCGCCTCGCGCAGGCCGGTCTCCATCGTCTTGCGCAGCTTGATGGTGGCGTCCATCTCGACCTCGAAGAAGGCGTACTGGCCGCGGCCCATATCCTTGGCGCGATAAAGCGCAAGATCGGCCTGACGCAGCGCTTCGGCGGGCTCGACCTCGCCGTCGTGCAACAGGGTGACGCCGATCGAGCACGAGGAGAAGACCTGACCGCTTTCCAGACTGACCGTGCCGGTCAATACCTCCAGAACGCGCTTGGCGAGGGTCGCGGCGGCGCGCGGATCGGAATCGGATTGAATGATGACGAATTCGTCGCCGCCCAGTCGCGCCAGCGTGTCGCACGAGCGGATCACCCCGGCGATCTTTCGCGCGTGATGGCGGATCAGTTCGTCGCCGGCCAGATGGCCCAGCGTGTCATTGACGTCCTTGAAGCGGTCCAGGCCGATGCACATGACCGCGACATGGCCCTCCTGCCGTTTCAGGCGTTCGCGCGCCTGCACCAGACGATCCGAAAACAGGGTGCGGTTGGGCAGGCCGGTCAGGGCGTCATGCAGGGCCATATGTTTGGCCTTGGCCTCGGAGGCGATCAGCCCCTGCGCCGCCTTCTGACTCTGGTGCAGCAGCACGATGGCGATCAGGCCCAGGCCCATCGAGATCATCAGCACCGGGCCGAGCGCGCGCACGAACAGGGTGTGGCCCGGCGAGTCCGGCGTCCAGATCATTTCCGCCGCCACCTTGCCGTTCTGTTCGCCCTTTCCCGTGTTTTCGCGGAAGGCGATGGCGGCGACATTGCGCGGCCGCGCCTGTCCGGCGCGCAACAGGCGCACATCCGACAGCATGTAACGCTTCGACAGCGTCACCAGTTCGTCGTCGGACAGTTCGTGCATGCCCACCGCTGCGAACGGACGATAGCCCAGCAGCTTGTCGTCGTGCGTATCCGGCAGCAGCAGGGACGCGCCGACAATATAGACGTGACCCTTATAGGCCATCAACTGGCCGATATGGTCGCTGTCGGTATTATAGGGCAGGCCCTTGCCGCGGCGCTGCTTATAGGTCTGGCGCAGAAGTTTCACCAGAGCGTCCGTCTGGGCCTTCAGCGCCGACTGGGCGGCGAGATCGACTGGCTGGCCCTGATGGAAGGCGGCGCGCAACTGGTCGTCGCCGTCAAGCAGCAGGCTGGTGTCAAAGTTCAGAAAATCGCGGAAATAGCCGCCGATATTGTCCGACACCCATTTCGGATCGTACTTGACCGCCGTGCTGGTCACCGCCGTGTTCCAGATGGTGATCGGCGTCATCAGTTGCGCGTGGCTGTCGGCGATCTGCTCAAGCCCGATGCGCACCAGCGCTTCTTCGCGCGTACGCGACATCCTGTCGGCCTGTTCGGCCCACACCCAAAGACTGCCCACCAGGGCGCAGACGGCGACGATGACAATCATCGCCATTGGCGCCAGCAATTTCAGTTCGCCTGAAGTCTTTTTCACCAGAGTCTCGTTCTGAGGCTTGTTGATTGAAGCCTCACCCTAATGGATAAGTCTTAAATTACAGCAAATGCCTGATTTTGCGTTATTAATCGCTTGTTAATTCCATTTTCGACTTTAAGTTCCGTGCGTCGCCGCCTTGACCTGAACCGGCGTCCGGTCCACTTAAGCCGTCGTCTTTTTCAAAGCGCGAGGCCCGCCATGAAGCTGTTTATCAATTCCGGCTCTCCCTTTGCGCGCAAGGCGCGGATCGTGGTGCGCGAGCGCGGCTGGAGGACGCGGACCGAGGAGGTGTTCACCGTGCCGGTCGAAAGCCAGCCCGATCTGGTCGGCGTCAATCCGGTCGCGCAGATACCTGCCCTGATCGACGATGACGGCGCGTGCTGGCAGGATTCGACCCTGATCTGCGCCTGGCTGGACGCGAAAGGCGAGGCTGGTCCGAAACTCCTGCCTGCGCCGGACAGCGCGGCGCATTGGGCTGTGCGCCGTCTGGAAGCCGCCGCCGTCGGCCTGATCGAGATGAATGTGCGCATGGTGCTGGAGAACCGCCGCCCTGAGAGCGAGCGTTCGCCCTTCTGGCTGAAGCGCTGGGAGGACAATCTGAAACGCGGCTTCGAGCGTATCGACGCCCTGTGTCCGGCGCCGGACGCGTTCGATATGGGCGGCCTGACCCTGGCCGTGGCCGGAACCTACACCAGCTTCCGCTACCCGCATATCGGCTGGCGCGACATCGCCCCGAAAGCCGCCGCCCTGACCGACGCGCTGGAGCAGCGCCAAAGCTTCATTGAAACCTATCCAAAATAGGTCTAGCAAGCGGCGAGACAGTTTCCGAGAGACACGCCTTGATACATCTGCCGCAAGCCAAGCTCGATCAGGTCATGGACCGCTTCCGCATGATCGAGGCGCGCATGGAATCCGCCACCGACGGGGCCGAGATCGTGCGCCTGTCGAAGGAGCACGCCGAACTCAAGCCGGTGTGCAATGCCGTTGAGAAGCTGATCCGCGCCCGCGCGCAAGTGCCGGAGCTTGAGGAGATGGCCGGGATGAACGATCCCGAACTGTCGCCCCTGGCCGAAGAAGAACTCTCCGAACTGAAGGCGTCCCTGCCCGATCTGGAACGCGGCGTGGCCTTGTTGCTGGCCCCCAAGGATAAGGACGAGAACGCCTCGGCCATTCTCGAAATCCGCGCCGGCACCGGCGGCGACGAGGCGGCCCTGTTCGCGGGCGATCTGTTCCGCATGTATTCGCGCTATGCGTCGGCGCAGGGCTGGCGCGTCGAGGTGGACAGCGTCTCCGAAGGCGATGCGGGCGGCTACAAGGAAATCATCGCCTCGGTCACCGGCGACGGCGTCTTCGGCAAGCTGAAATTCGAGTCCGGCGTGCATCGCGTGCAGCGCGTCCCGGCCACAGAGGCGGGCGGGCGCATCCATACCTCGGCGGCGACCGTGGCCGTGCTGCCCGAAGCCGAGGATGTCGAGATCGAGATTCTCGACAAGGATATCCGCATCGACACCTACCGCGCCTCCGGCTCCGGCGGCCAGCACGTCAACAAGACCGATTCGGCGGTGCGCATCACCCACCTGCCGACCGGCGTGGTGGCGACCTCATCGGAAAAGTCGCAGCACATGAACCGTCAGATCGCCATGCGCAATCTCAAGGCGCGGCTCTATGACATGCAGCGCACCGCGCTCGACGAGGCCCGCTCCAGCGCGCGCAAGAGCCAGGTCGGCTCCGGCGACCGCTCCGAGCGCATCCGCACCTATAACTATCCGCAAGGCCGCGTCTCCGACCACCGCATCAACCTGACCCTCTACAACCTGCCGCAATTCATGGAAGGCGAGATGGACCAGATGATCAATGCCCTGATCGCCGAGGATCAGGCCGAGCGCCTGGCCATGTTGGAGGAAGAATTCGGATGAGCGTAACGGGCGTCGTCTCCTCTTTGTGGCGGCACCCGATCAAGGGGTTTACGCCGGAAAACGTGCCGGAGGCGCTGTTGTCGCCCGGCGATTTCTTTCCGTTCGACAGGCTGTTCGCGCTGGAGGTCGGGCGCAGCGGTTTCGATCCCGACAATCCGAAGACCATCTCCAAAATGCGTTTCGCCGTGCTGGCGCGCTTTCCCGCCGTGGCGCGCCTGCGCACGCGCTATGACGAGTACGGCGATGCGCTGGAACTGACCGACGAAGACGGCAAGGCGTGGCGCTTTGACATGAGCGACCCGGCGGGGCGTCACGCCCTGGCGCGCCATGTCGAGACGGTGCTGGCGCGGCATGAGGATTATGATCCGGTCGCCATGCCGCTCAACCTTCTCACAGCGCCGGATGCCGAGCATGTGCAGACGCATTTCCGCTTCACCGATTCCGGCAAGGGTTTCGTCTCGTTTCTCAATCTCAACTCCCTGCGCGATCTGGGCCAGCGTCTGGGCGTCGATCTCGATCCGTTACGTCTGCGCGGCAATATCTGGGTCGAGGACTGGGCGGCGTTCGAGGACCATGCATGGGTTGGCCGGACGATCCGCATCGGCGAGGAGGGGCCGCAGTTCGAGGCCCTGAAACCGATCGAACGCTGCGTCGCCACCCATGTCAACCCGGATACCGCCGAGCGCGATGTCGATCTCTGCCGGGGCCTGTTTGAAAACTACGGCCACCGCGATTGCGGCCTCTATGCCCGTATCCTTAAGGGCGGCGTGATCCGGCCCGGCGACCGCTTGCATGTCTATGGCTGAAACCTTATAGCCAAGGCGGACAACCTTACGGAGCCGCCCCATGCCCACCCTCGTTCTTCTTCGCCACGGCCAGAGCCAGTGGAACCTCGAAAACCGCTTCACCGGCTGGGTGGACGTCAATCTGACCGCCGAAGGCGAGGCGCAGGCGCGGCGCGGCGGCGAGCTGATCAAGGCCGAGGGCATCGAGATCGACCAGGCCTTCACCTCCGTCCTGACCCGCGCCATCCGCACCTGCAATCTGGCGCTGGTCGCCGCCGGTCAGAGCTATGTGCCGGTCATCAAGGACTGGCGTTTGAACGAACGTCATTACGGCGGCCTGACCGGCCTCGACAAGGCCGAAACCGCCGCCAAACATGGCGATGAGCAGGTGAAGATCTGGCGCCGCTCTTACGACGTGCCGCCCCCGCCGCTGGGCGCGGACAGCCCCTATAATTTCAAGGGCGACCGTCGCTATGCGGGCGCGAATCTGCCGGACACCGAAAGCCTGAAGACCACGCTCGACCGCGTTTTGCCGATGTGGGAAGGCGAGATCGCGCCGGAGCTGAAGGCGGGCAAGACCGTGCTGGTCGCCGCGCACGGCAATTCGATCCGCGCTATCATCAAGTCGTTATTCCATCTGTCCGAACAGGCGATCCTCGACGTCGAAGTGCCGACCGGCAATCCGCTGGTCATCCAGCTCGACAACGACCTGAAGCCGTTGTCAGCCAAATATCTCGACGCCGACCGCGCCAATCCCGTGCCGGTTTATGGGGCGTAAGCATAGAAGAACCCCTCACCCTAACCCTCTCCCCTCAAGTGGGGAGAGGGGACTCAAGCGTTTAACCCCCTCTCCCCACTTGAGGGGAGAGGACTGGGGTGAGGGGTAAGCCATGAGCCGCCGCCGCTCACGTCTGACGCCTTTGGCGCGCATATTGCGGCAGAGCGATAACCTCGCTGAGGCGCGTCTGTGGCTGGCCTTGCGCGACCGCCAGCAAGGCGACCTGAAATTCCGCCGTCAGTTTCCTATCGGCTCCTATATCGCCGATTTCGCCTGCCCGGCACGACGTTTGGTTGTCGAACTGGACGGCGGCCAGCATATCGATAATCCGCACGATGTCATACGCGACCGCTATCTCTGCGCACATGGCTGGTCGGTGGCTCGATTTGGCGCGGGCGACGTTTTGAGCGATAAGGGCGTCGTGCTCGACACCATCCTCGCCATTTGCGAGGGACGGATATCCGAACCGGTCGAGTCGTATGAGTTCCGGTTTTATCCGGCGAGGTTGGAGATGACGGAGGCGACCCCTCACCCCGACCCTCTCGCCTTGCAAGGGGAGGAGGGGCAGGATGTCTCGTTCATGCGCCGCGCCATCGACCTGGCGCGGGCGCAACTGGGGCGGACCTGGCCCAATCCTCCGGTTGGGTGCGTGCTGGTCAAAGACGGCGTCGTGATCGCCGAAGCCGCCACCGGCGACGGCGGCCGGCCCCATGCCGAGGAAGGCGCGCTGGCCATAGCGGGCGCGGCGGCGGGCGGCGCGACCGCCTATGTGACGCTGGAGCCGTGCGGCGAACGCTCAACCGGGACGGCCTCCTGTTCGCAGCGCCTGATCGAGGCGGGCGTGGCGCGTGTCGTTTACGCCTGCGCCGATCCATCGCCCTTCGCCGCGCACAAGGGCGTGCAGCGCATGCAGGCCGCCGGGCTTCATCCCGATATGGGCCTGCTGGCCGACGCGGCGGCGTTTCTGATCGCGGGTTTCGTTCACTGGCTGCGGACAGGCCAGCCGCTTGTCGTGGCGCGCGCCGACCATATCGACGCCCTGTTTACGCCGATCAGCGACGATCTGGACGCGGAGCTGAAGGCATGGGGCGCGCGCGGCTATCGCCTGCTCGGCGTCGCCCCGGACGGCGAACTGGCGCAGCGCCTGCGCGCGCGGGGGCTTCTTTCGGAATAAGTTAAACTTTCCGTGCCAAAACAGGACGGGGACATTTGTGAAAGCCGCCTGATGACCGCCACGACCGGCGAACAACGCTACACCAAGCTGACCCAGGCGCAGGTGGACGCCATCTGCGTCAGGCACGAACGCCTGCTCAATATGAAGCCGGGCGGCTCGCGCGCCGTCTTCGCCTGGTGCGACCTGTCGGGCCTGACCTTACGCTGCAATCTGACCGACGCCGATTTCACCGCCGCCGTGCTGACCGACTGCGATATGCGCGGCGCCATTCTCGACCGCTGCAATCTCTACTGCGCCGATCTGCAACTGGCCAATCTGATGAACGCCAGCTTAAAGCGCGCCGATCTGCGCGGCGCCTGTTTGCGCGGCGCCAATCTGTCGGGCGCCGACCTGATGGACGCGGACCTGCGCGAAGGCGCCCTGGCCCTGCCGGACAAACAGGCGGGTTTATCCTACGTCGAAATCTCGATGCGCACCTCGGAGGCGACCTACGCCAACCTGCGCGGCGCCAATCTGGAGCGCTCGCGCCTGTCGGGCATTCAGGCCATGAAGGCCGACTTCACCGACGCCACCATGCGCGCCTGCAAGCTGGTGCGGGCGAACCTGAAACAGGCGATCATGGACAATGTCGATCTGGGCGGCGCGGACCTGTCCGGCGCCGACCTCTCCGGCGCCTCGCTGAAAGACGCGGTGCTGATCGGGGCCAGGACCGATGCATGGCGCACCTCGCAGACCGACCTGACCGGCGTTCTGACCGATAAGGTCGTCGGCACGGACGTCAGCAGCCTGCCCTATGGCGAGATGCTGCACGATCACGCCAGATGGGTGGACAGTCTGGGCCGCGAAGGCAAGCCGTCGGTCTTCGACAAGGCGGACCTGCGCGCCCTGGGGCAGATTCGCGGCCTCAACCTGGCGGCCCTGTCGGCCAAGGGGGCGGTGTTTTACGGCCTCGACATGCAGGGCGTGCAGTTGCAGGGCGCGCACCTCGAAGACGCGGACCTGCGCAATTGCAATCTCAAGGGCGCGGACCTGCGCGGCGCGCGCCTGATCCGGGCGCGGCTGGACGGCTCCGACATGACGGGGGCGAAGCTGGGGGCGCTGAAAATCGACTCCGCACGCCTTTTGCCCGCCGACCTGCGCGAGGCGCGTCTGCGCGGCGCCAATCTCAGCAAGGCCGATCTGCAACTGGCGAAGCTGGACGGCGCCGATCTGTCGCGCGCCATTCTCGAAGGCGCGCTGATGAAGCTGGAGGCGCTGGAAAACGCCACCTGCATCGGCTTGCGCGGCCAACTGGCCCTTTCCTGACAAAAACTGACATGAAGCGCATCTAGTCTCGGCCCGGATCGAGAGGAGAGAGCCATGTCGGTCAAGGGAAGCTGTCATTGCGGCGCGACGCGTTTCGAGATCGCCGCCGCGCCGGAACAGGTCACATCATGCACCTGCACCCTGTGCTTCAAGCGCGGCGCGTTGTGGGCCTATTATCCGCCGGATCAGGTCAAGCTTGAGACGCCATCGACCACGGCGACCTATCGCTGGCGCACCAAGACGGTCAAGCATCATTTCTGTCCGCATTGCGGCTGCACCACCTATTCGGAATCGCCCGACTGGTCGAAAGGCGAGCCGGATTTCGACCATCCGCGCATCGGGATCAATGCGCGCCTGCTCGACGACATCGACGTGGCGGCCATACCGGTGCAGGTCGTTGACGGGAGGAACGGATGGTGACGCGATACTGGTTGGGCGTGGCCTGTGCCGAACATGTGCGCCGGGGCCGGTCGGGCGGCTTCATGCAGGTCAATCACGGCAAGCTGGCGCCCTTGCGCCGTTTATCGCCGGGTGACGGCATCGTCTATTATTCGCCATCGCAGCTTTTAGGCGCAAAGGACGGCTTCCAGAGTTTCACCGCCATCGGTTTCGTGGCCGCGTCCGCGCCGCATGTCGGCGAAGGCGGCATGTTCCGGCGTGATGTCGACTGGCTGGCGGCGGCGGAGCATCCGATCCGGCCCCTGCTCGACTGGCTGGATTTTACGCAAACGGCGAACTGGGGTTATAGTTTGCGCTTCGGCCTGATCGAAATCCCGGCGGTCGATTTCGACTTTCTGCGTCACGTCTTAACCCAGCCCGCCCTTTTGAGCGCATAAAGAAAATCGCCCCGGCAGGGGGATGAGCCG
>DATMTF010000406.1:0-1692 GCA_035565015.1 Asticcacaulis sp.
CGATGATATCATAACCATCGCCTCGATAATAAGAACGATTCAATTCACAACTGCGCCCGTCCGCCAAGAAACTGCGCCGCTCAATGAACAGACCTGGGGCGCCTGCTTTTACCTTTAGGCTCTCGGCCTGATCCGGCGTTAAGGCTACAGCGCGCAGCCGTTGCAACGCGCGCACCGGTCGATGTCCCGTCTTCTCCAGCGCGGCGTAAAGCGAGTCTTCGACCACGTCTATCGACCCCAGACAAAACATGGGAACGCAGGTGAATTCCAGCGCGACCAGATTGTCATCGGCAAACCGGAGACGTTGAAAGCGACATACGATTTCGCCGGGCGACAGACCAAGCGCCATGGCTTCCTCAGGCGAAACAATCCCCTCGCTCCTATTCAGCCAGTGCGAACCAGGCCGCCGCCCTCGCGCCGCCATATCCTGAGAAAAGGACGAAAGGCTCGAAAAGCTCTTTTCCATCCTTTGCAGCACAAAGGCGCCCATGCCGCGCCGCCGGACGATCAGGTTTTCGGCGACCAGCCCCTCCATGGCCTTGCGCACCGTGATGCGCGACACGTCGAACGCCTCGGCCAGCAGCCGTTCCGCTGGCAGGGCGGCGCCGGGGGGCAGGACATGCTGAACGATGGCGCTGCGCAGCCGGATCTGGAGTTGCAGATAAAGCGGCGTGGCTGCAGTGGGCGACAGGCGGCCGATCAGGTCCGGCATGTCGACGGCGCTGGCGATATCGAGCGCGGTGGGATGCGCGGTCATGCGCCGACTCCTTGACGAATATCACGGTCTTCGCTGCGCGCCAGCCAGAGCGCGCCCTCGACCGCATCCTTTTCCGCTTGCGTCAGCAGGGCACGGACCGCCGGATTAAGCCACGGCTCGATCGGATCGGCCATGCCGCCGACCAGGGCGATGCGTTCGGCTCCGAGGTCGCGCAGACGCGCCACGTAAAGCCCGATCTCGTCGGCGACGTCCTGAACGAGGCGCATGGCGACGACATCGCCATTCAGGGCGTGCGCGAAGATCATCGGGGCCAGGGCGCCGTAATCGCTGGGCGTCGCCGTGGTGACAAAGGCGATGGCGTCCGCCGCCTTGCCGCCGAGATCGGAAATAATATCGCGCGTCATGGCGCTGGCTAGCGCGATTTCATCGAGACTACGCAGGGCGGCGCGCAGGGCGGCGCGGCCCAGTCCCGCCGCCGAGCCGTCATCACCGACCTCGAAACCCCAACCGCCAAGAGATCTTCCAACGCTCTTTATAAAGATGTAGCCGGCGCAGCCCGTGCCGGCGATCAGAATGCCGCCGTCGCGGCCTGAAAACGCGCCGAGGCACGCCACATGCGCGTCGCTGGACACCGACATGGCGCCGAAGGCCGGGCCGGAATCCATCGTCACCTGTGCGCTGGTCGAGGACGACACGCCGGCGAGGCCCAGTCCAATATGAATATCAGGCAGGTCTGCGTGCGACAGGCTTGCCTGGGCCAGGGCCTGATCGACCGCGATCATGATGTTGCGCCAGACCGTGCCCATGCCGAGCCGGATATTGGAGGCGCCGCCCATGCCTTCGCCAAGCGTCTGGCCGGCGCGGTTTTGCAGGCGCGCGCGGCAGCGGGTGCCGCCGCCGTCAACGCCGATGAAATAAAGGGGGGGATTGGTCTGCATCGTTTTCTGCGCGCCTTGGGGCGCGACCTTTTCATA
>DATMTF010000407.1:0-22635 GCA_035565015.1 Asticcacaulis sp.
CTCGGCCCGGATCAGCCGCCGCTGAGCGGCGAAGACGATCCCCGCCTGATCCTGAAAAATCTGAATTTTCAACTGCCTGCGGGATCGTTTCACTTCCTGACCGGTCCGTCAGGCGCGGGCAAGACCTCGCTGCTGAAACTGATCTATCTGGCCCAGCAGCCGTCCAGCGGTCAGATCGCCCTGTTCGGCGAGGCGATCCGTCCGCGCGACCGCGCCCAGAGCGCCCGCCTGCGTCGCCAGCTTGGCATCGTGTTTCAGGAATTTCGCCTGCTCGACCATCTTAACGTCTTCGACAATGCTGGCCTGCCTTTGTTCGTGCATGGCCAGAACCCGAACGCCTATCGCGACGACGTCACGGAGCTGTTGAGCTGGGTCGGACTGAAACACCGCATCCACGCCATGCCGGAGCTTTTGTCCGGCGGCGAAAAACAGCGTCTGGCCATCGCGCGTGCGGTGGTGACGCGTCCGACCCTGATCGTCGCCGACGAGCCGACCGGCAGTATCGACTATGCCATGGGCCTGCGCATCATGCGCCTGTTCATCGAGCTGAACCGGTTGGGCGCGACCGTGCTGATCGCCACCCACGACGAAAGCCTGGTGCGCGCCTCCGGCATGCCGGTGCTGGAGCTGAAGGACGGACGTCTGACGCGTCGCGCCCTGTCGAAAGGGGCGGGCGGATGATCACCTTCTTCCTCAACCGCTTCCGTAACTTACAGGCGCGCGACCTGCTGCCGCGTCAGGACGAACGCGAGGTCGCCCTGCATTACGTCATCGGCGTATTGTGCTTCCTGGCCTGCATGGCGGCCCTGACCGTGGTGGCTTCGGACCGCGCGGCGGCGGGCTGGTCGCGCGACATCCGCTCGGAAATCACCGTGCAGGTGCGTCCGCAGGGTCTGGAAAGCGGCTCGGTCGCCGCCGCCCGCGCCGCCGAGGCGCTGGCCGGAATCAAGGGCGTCGGCCAGGTCACGGCGCTGGAGCCAGACAAGGCCAAGGCGCTGATCAAGCCGTGGCTGGGCGATGCGGTGCTGGACGATCTGCCCATCCCCAACCTGGTCGAGGTCAGCCTCGATCCGCGCCACCCGGCCAGCCTGCACGATATCCGCACCGCCCTGTCGGCGCAGAATATCGACGCCTCGGTCGATGACCATTCGGTCTGGCTCAAGGACGTGCAGCAAAGCGCGCTGACCATCAGGCTATTGTCGCTGGGCGTGTTCCTGATCATCGGTTCGGCGACCGCCGCCGTGGTCGGCTTCGCCACGCGCGCGGGGCTGGCGGCGCGCGGCAATATTGTCGAGGTGCTGTCTTTGTGCGGCGCTTCGGACATCTTCATCGCCGAGCGTTTTCAGAACCGCTTTGCGCGCATGGCGTTCGAATCGGGCCTGCTGGGCGCGGGCCTGTCCGCCGTCGCCATGGCGCTCATAAAAGTCACAGGTCGGTCACAAAGCTTCGCCCTGGCCCTTCCCTTTTCCTGGTCGGACCTGTTAATATTACTTCCTTGTCCGGTTCTGGTGGCGCTGATCGCGGCGGTAACCGCGCGCATGGTGACGCTCAGGCTGCTGGGCGGCGGCCCCTACAGGGCGGCTTAGGGCTATTCGGGGAGGCGGACATTAAGCACATGCGGTCCTTGATTGCGCTCGGCGTCGTCGTGCTGCTCTGGCTGGCCGGCCTCTTGGTCTTCGCCGACCGCGTCATCGACTCCACCCCCGCCATCGAACCCGACGACCCCGCCGACGCCATTGTGGTTCTGACCGGCGCCTCGGATCTGCGGCTCAAGGAGGGCATGCGGCTGCTCGAACGGCGCAAGGGCCAGAGACTGTTCATCTCCGGCGTCAATCGCGAAGTCACTCGCCCGCAATTGCAGAATGTCACCGAGGGCTCCAAACGTCTCTACGAATGCTGCGTCGATCTTGGCTATGAGGCCGAAAACACGGTCGGCAATGCGCGCGAAATCGCCGACTGGGCGCGGGGGCATGACTTTTACGATTTGATCGTGGTCACCTCCGACTATCATATGCCGCGCGCCCTGCTGGAGCTGAAGGCCGACATGCCGGACGCGCATTTCATCGCCTATCCGGTGGCGACGCCGGAGCTGGACGCGCGCGACTGGTGGAAATCGCCCAAGGGCCAACGGTTGATCGTGCTGGAATACAGCAAATATCTGGCTATTCTCGGACGCGACGCTATTTTGAGCGTTTCGCGCGCGCTGGGCGACAAGGGCGAGACGCCCAAACCCGGCGCTGAGACAGCCAGTTCCGCTTCCGCCGCTTCATGAGGCTCTTTTGACCCGACTGCGCTCCCTGCTGTTCATGCTGTGGCTCTACGGCTCCATGGCGTTTTTCGGTCTCGCCTTCTCGCCCCTGCTGTTGCTGCCATCGGTCTGCGCCATGGCGGTCATCCGCTGGTGGGCGAAGTTCGTGCTGCTGGGCGCGCGCCTGATCGTCGGCATCCGCGTCGAGTTTCGCGGTCTTGAGCATCGCCCCGACGGGCCTGCGCTGATCGCCGGCAAACATATGAGCATGCTCGACACCATCGCGCCGTTCACGGTGCTGAAAGCGCCCGCCTATGTGCTGAAAAAGTCGCTGATCTATCTGCCGTTTTTCGGCTGGTACGCCTGGCGCACGCGCATGGTGGCGATCAAGCGCGAAGACGCGGCCAAGGCGCTGAAAAGCATGGTGACCGCCTGCCGCGCCAGCCTGACCGAAGGCCGCCAGATTTTGATCTTCCCCGAAGGCACGCGCTCCGACCCCGGCGACGATCCGGTCTACAAGCCCGGCGTGGCCGCGCTCTACCGCGATCTCGACGTCCCCTGTCATTTGCTGGCGACCAATTCCGGCCAGTTCTGGCCCGGCCACGGCGTCGACCGCAAGCCGGGAACCGTGGTGTTCGAATTTCTGCCGCCTCTGCCCGCCGGGATGAAACGCGCCGAATTCATGGCCGAGGTCAAGACGCGCCTGGAAACGGCCTCGGCGCGTCTGGTGGCGGAAAAGTCGCGATAGCGTTTCCTTCAAAAGTGGCTCCAATTTTTGGACAAGAGCGACAAAACAAAAACCTGGAGCGACGGACGGAAGCGGAAAGGGCCGCGGCGTCCTCAGCTTGCACATCCCATATCGGCAAGCCGCCTGCGCAAGGGTTCCAGTTGTGCTTCATAACGCCGCCAGGCGCCGACGCCATCCGCATTGATCGGGCGGCGCACCTGACTGGAGCTGGCGCTGGATACTGCGCCCTGACTTTTGTGCGGCGACAGGCACGCCGCTTCGAACGGCAGACCGCACGCGTCGAGCAGGCGGCGGATTTCGGTTTCCGGATTGGCGATGATCGCTTCCAGCGACACGTCGATCAGGCCGTCGCCCAGACAGGTCCGCCAGTGCGTCATCAACGCGCGGTAATGGCTGTAATAATCGGCCAGATCGTCCTGATCGTAGGACCAGCGCGCGACAAAGTGTAATTTGTAGGAGCCGAACAACGCGTCCATCGGATCGCGGCGCACATGCACGATGCGGGCGTCGGGAAAGGCTAGCCGGATCAGACCGGCATAGCTGGTGTTGCGCGGCAGCTTGTCTACCGTAAAGACGCATTCGGCGCCGACGTGATCGAGGTCGCGATTATAATAACGCGCAAATATGGCCGGGTCGGCGTCTGCGGTGGCCCTGATTACATCTGAGGTTAAAAGGTCGGGACCGGCGACGCCGGAATGCACCTTGACCGCCGCAGGAAAGGACTGCAACTCGCCCAGCGGGCGCACCATCGAATGCGCGCCCAAAATCCGCTCGACCAGCGTCGTCCCGGAGCGTGGCAGGCCAATGATAAAGATGCGCGTCGGCTGCGCATTGGCGATGGCCGCCTTCGGCTCCCGAAAGCGTTCAACGGGATATAGCGATGTCCACGCCTGTAATTGCGCGTCGTCCTCGGTCTTCGTCCAGGCCGGATTGAACGGCGTCACCGGTTCGCGCCGCGCCGCGTCCGCGCCGCGCTGCAGCCATGTCCATGCGGTCTCCGTCTCGCCAAGATCGTCATACTCCTTGAACAGGGCATAGGCGCGGCGCGCTTCATCAAGGGAATTGTTCGTCGTCAGAGCTTCAAGACGCGCAATATGATTGCGCTCCGGCGTCCAGCGGCGCAGACGCGCCAGCGCCATATGCGCCGCAGTCTGACCTACAGGCAAGGCGCGCGCACGCGCGATCGCCGCCTCGAAAGCCTGCTCGGCCTCGTCCGCCTGCCCCATAAAGTCCGCTGACTCGCCAAGCGCGAACCAGGCTGCGGGGCTGCGATCATCCAGTTTAACCGACCAACGCAAGACGGGCAGGGCGTCGGCTTCGCTGCCCGTCTGGTTCAGACTCTGACCCAGAAAATGCAGGGTTTCCGCGTCAGCCATTTCCGGCTTCGCCTCGATCAGTTTCAAAGCGTTCAAAACGGTGCGGCGCGCTTCGCCATTCCAGCCCAGTCCGGCCAGAGCGCGGGCGCGCTGGGTCAGAAAGCGAACCTTCAGGGGCTGATCGTCCGGTATGCGCCGCGCGCCTTCGCTCAACGCCGCTTCGGCCTCGGGATAGCGATACATCTCCATCGCGTTCAGCGCCCAAAGCCAATAGGCCTGCAGATTATCGGGATCATAGCCCAGGGCGCGTTTGGCGGCGTCCGCCGCCGCATCGGACCGTCCCTGCTGCATCGCCGCCCAGGCCTTGGTCAGCCAGGATTGCGCCGGATTGCCGGTTTCACTGTAACCCTGGCTCAACATCGCGCGAACTCTCTTCTTCCCGGACGACGCGGCGAGGCGCGTCTCTATCCGGGAAGACTGGCACGGCGACATGGCGCAGCGCAACCCCCAGCTATAACGCGTCGCTCTCCCTACTGCCCGCTCTCGTATTGTTTGACGATCTGGTACTGGGCCAGGCGGATATCGAGTTCGGCCAGGCTGTCGGTCTTGCCGTCGTCGTGCAGGCGCACATCGGTCAGCTTGCGCTGGGCGTCGGTGTCGAAGGCGACCATCAATTGCAGCAGCTCCGGCTTGGTCATGAGCTGGGCGGTCTGGGTCGCCGACAGGTTCAGGATGTTCTCCTCCAGCTCGGTCTGCGCGTTGGCGGCGATGGCGGCCAGCCGGTACTTGTCGCTTTCGCTCAGCTTGGAGAAGTCGATATGCCGGGCAACCTCGGCGATGATCAGCTTCATATGTTCGGTTTCGACGAAGTGGCGGATCAGGGCGTCGGCGCCGTCGACGCGGAACAGGGCGCGCGCCAGCCCGATGCGCTCGGCCAGGGCCGGATCGGTGACGGCGGCGTCCGCGGCGGGCGAGGCGGCCTGATCGGCGGTGCGGTTTTCATAAAGCGCCGTCACCGCCGCGGCGGTCTGGCGCGTCAGGACGTCAGGGACCGGCACAGGCGGCGCGGCGCCCTGACCAGCGGCCAGGCCCGCCGTGATGTCGGAGGTCTTCGCGTCCGGCCCGCTCAGCGACAATATGGCCAGCATGGAGCGCGTCTGCGGCGCAGGCGCGGCGAGGGCGGAACCCGCAGCGAGCGCGGCGCACAGAGCGGCGCACAGGGTCAGGTGATGTTTCATGAAAAGCCCCCCGCGCAGGTTTCAGCCGGTCTGCGCCTGCGACCAGGTCTTGACGATCTTGACCACCGCATCGACCATATAGTTCTGCACCGCCGTGGCGTTGTCATCAGGCGTGAGGAACTTGACCGCATTATATTTGGCGGCGGCGGGCGAGGCGTTGGCGGTGATAAGCTGATGAATCTCGTCGGTGGTGAAATTTTGCGCCTGCGCGCTGGCCACGGCGTCGATCAGCTCGGCTTGTGTGGCGCTCAGCACATTGTCGGCGATCTGATTATAGCGCGCATCCTGTTCCGGCGTCAGCTTGTCTACGCCCGCGCGGTCGATGATGACGAGCCGCGTGGCGGTCTTGGTGGCGGCGATGACATTGCGGATGTTCTGGGTGACGCCGTTCAGCTCCATGAGCTGCTTGTAAAGATCGACCTTCTGCTGCGTCTCGGCGGCGTCGGCCTTGTCATTGATCTGAGCGACGGCGACGGCGGCGACGTCGCCCGCCGCAATGGCGCGGTCCACCGGCGCGGCGGCGACGATCTCCTGCGCCCCCGCCGGGACGGCGGCCAGGGCCAGTCCGAGGACGGCGAGGCTGTATATCAGACGCATGGCGGCTCCCCTTCACCTGATGCTTAACCAAACACTACCGCGCCCTTCGCCATCAGGCAAGCGCGCCGCGTAACGCGGTGATCCGGTGTGGCTTTTCGGGCGGGATTCACCCGCCGCACGAATCCCGGATCACCAGCCGCGTCGGAATGCGCGTCATCGACACCGGCTCATTGTCGATCAGCGCGGCCAGCGTGTCGACCAGTACGCGCGCCGCCGTGGCCGTATCCTGATGCACGCTGGAAAGCTGCGGCCAGGTGCAGGCGCACACCCACTGATCGTCAAAGCCCATGACCGACACATCTTTCGGCACATGGCGGCCATGCTTTTGCAAAGACTGGATCGCGCCGACCGCCAGCAGGTCGGTGACCGCGAACACGGCGTCGAAATCCGCGCCGTTGGCAATCAACCGGTCGATGGCCGCCGCGCCTTCCTCGCGCGAGATGAAGCAGTCGATGGCCAGGGACGAATCGGGCGTCAGGCCCGCCGCCTCATGCGCGCGCAGATAGCCTTTATGGCGCTCGAAATATTCCGAATGGTTGGACGAGGCCTCGCCCAGAAACAGGATGCGCTTGCGCCCCAGCCCGATCAGGTGGCGCACGGCCTCAAAGGCGCCGCCCTCATTGTCCGAACCGACGAACAGGTCGGGCGTCTCCGGCATTTCCGGCCCGAACACCACCCATGGCTCGCCGATGGCGCGCAAACTTTCGACCTTCTGGCGATAGGCCTCGAAATTGCGATAGCCGAGAAAGATGATGCCGTCGGCGCGGCGCGCAAAGCCGTAATCGGCGCTCCAGTCGTCGCCGTCCTTTTGCAGCGAGACCAGCACATCGACGCCCTTATCCGAGGCGTAGTCGAGGATCGAGCCGATCAGCGGCAGGAAGAACGGGTTGATGCGGTTATCGGGCTGGTCGAGATCCTGCGAGACCAGCACAGCGATGGTGTTGATCTTCTTCGAGCGCAATTTGCGCGCATTGATATCGACCGTATAGTTGAGCTGCGCCGCCGCTTCATAGACGCGCTGGCGGATGGCGTCGCTGACCGATGGCGCGCCGGACAGGGCGCGCGACACCGTGGCCTGGCTGACCCCGGCGAGGGCGGCGATATCGAAAGATGTGGGGCGTCTCATCAGCTATTATCGGTTCTGTCGCGCAGCATGGCATTGCCTGACCGCTTAGACAAGACCCGTGGATAAAGGCGCGTCAAACGCCGCTCAAATCCACCACAATCAGGCGGTCCGATAAATTGACCTCCGCCACATGGTCGTTCGTGAAGGCGATGTAGAAGTTCGCGCCTTCGAGCGGACGAATATCCAGCAGGTCGCCGGCGCCGAAATTATCGACATTGGCGACCTTGCCGACCGGCTTGCCATCCCCATCGACCACAGCCATGCCGATCAGGTCGGTGATGTAATATTCGTCCTCGTCCGGCGCCGGCAGGTCGGCGCGGTCGATAAAGAGCTTCAGCCCCTTGACCTTGTCCGCCGCCGTCCGGTCAGGGATTTCCTCGGCGCGGATCAGCAGCGCGCCCTTGTGTTCGCGCGCGGCGGTGATGTTCAGCGCCGGCAGGCCCTTGTCGTCGAGCAGCGGATTATAGTCCAGCACGCTCAAAGGATCGTCGGTAAAGCTCAGCAGCTTGATCTCGCCCTGCACGCCATGCGGCGCGCCCAGTTGCGCGACCAGGATCAGATGGGGGTGTTCGCTCATCATCATCTCATACGGCAAAGGGCCGGGATTGCCATCCCGGCCCTGAACTTCAAGCTCAGAGAAAGCTTATTCCGAAGCGGGCGCTTCTTCGGCAGCCGCTTCCTCAGCCGGAGCCTCTTCAACGGGCGCGGCTGCGGCGGCTTCGGCCTCGGCCTTGGCGGCGGCCTCGGCTTCCAGACGGTCGGCTTCGCGCTGGGCGCGCTCGGCGGCGCGTTCCTGCGCCTTCTTGCCCGGCTGCGCCTTTTGCGGGTTGTTGCCGTGTTCCCACGTCACCAGGCCCTCTTGCGACAGGAAGCGCGCGACGCGGTCGGTCGGCTGCGCGCCCTTCTTCAGCCATTCGGCGATGCGCTCGACCTTGAGCGTCACGCGCTGGGCGTCCTTGGGCAGCATCGGATTGTACGTGCCGACCTTCTCAATGAACTTGCCGTCGCGCGGCGCGGTCGCATTGGCGACGACGATGGTGTAGTAGGGGCGCTTCTTGGAGCCGCCACGGGACAAACGGATTTTCAGCATTTCGTTACTTCCTTTAAAAGATGCTATTTCTTGGTGGGGTCAAAAGGTTTGGCGCCGGGCAGACCCGGCAGACCGGCGAAGGGCGACTTGCCCGCGCCGAGATTTTTCAGTTTCTCCAAGTCGAGCGCCGGATTGACGCCGGTGAGCGGATTGCCGCCGGGAGCGCCTTCGCTCATCTTTTTGGCCATGTCGGCCAGTTCGCCCATATTGGCCTCGCCGGGCATATTGCCGCCCAGACCGCCGCCAATAGCGCCCATCTGGCCGCCGAACATCTTGGCCAGTTGCCCCATCGGGCCGCGCCCGTTGGAGCGCGCCATCATCTTGAAGGTGTCGGCCATCTGACGATGTTGTTTCAGGAGGCGGTTGATCTCCGACACCTCGACCCCGGCGCCCGCCGCGATGCGGCGCTTGCGCGAGGCGTTGAGCAGGTCGGGCTTCTTGCGCTCCAGCTTGGTCATGGAGGTGATGATCGCCACCTGCCGGTCGAAAATCTTTTCCGACAGGTTCATCTCGTCCATCTGCTTCCTGACCTTCTGCACGCCCGGCAACATGCCCATAATGCCCGACATGCCGCCCAGCTTCTTCATCTGGCGCAACTGATCGGCCAGATCGTCGAGGTCGAACTGTCCCTTGGCCATCTTCTTGGCCATGGCGGCGGTCTTGGCGGCGTCCAGCTCCTGCGAGGCCTTTTCGACCAGGGCGACAATATCGCCCTGCCCCAGGATGCGGCCCGCAATGCGGCGCGCGTCGAAGACGTCGAGCGCATCGACCTTTTCACCCGCGCCCAGATATTTGATCGGCAGGCCGGTGACTGCGCGCATGGACAGCATGGCCCCGCCGCGCGAATCGCCGTCGGCGCGCGTCATGATCAGGCCGGTCAGCGGCAGGCGCTCATGGAAGGCGGTCGCGGTGCGCACCGCGTCCTGACCGGTCAGGCTGTCGGCGACCAAGAAGGTTTCGGTCGGCTGGGCGATCTTGGCGATCTGCGCCGCCTCGCTCATCAGCTCCTCGTCGAGCGTGGTGCGGCCCGCCGTGTCGAGGATCAGGACATCGAAGCCCTGAAGCTTGGCGGCGCTCAGGGCGCGACGGGTGATGTCAACGGCGCTCTGACCGGCCACGATCGGCAGGAAATCGACGCCGACCTGCTCGGCCAGCAGTTTCAACTGCTCCATCGCCGCCGGACGGCGCGTATCGAGCGAAGCCAGCATGACCTTCTTGCGGTCGAAATTTTTCAGGCGCAGGGCCAGCTTGGCCGAGGTGGTCGTCTTACCCGACCCCTGCAAACCGGCCATCAGCACCACGACCGGCGGCACGGCGTTCAGATTGATCGGTTCCGGCGTCTCGCCGCCCAGCATGTCGATCAGGCCGTCATAGACGATCTTGACCACCTGATCGGCGGGCTTGACCGCCTTGATGATGGCTTCGCCGGTGGCCAGCTCCTTGGCTCTGGTCATGAACTGGCGCACGACCGGCAGAGCCACGTCGGCCTCCAGCAACGCCACGCGCACTTCACGCAACGCCGCCTCGACGTCCTTTTCCGAAAGGACGCCGCGCCCCGAAAGGCTGTCGAACAGACCGGACAGGCGCTCGTTAAGCGTGTCGAACATGAGCCAGAATACCTCTATCTTCTGCGTCCGGTCTGCGCTCGCTGAAAAACAAAAAACCCCCGAGGGCGCAACGCGCTGTCGGGGAGCCTCCCCAGCCTCTGCGAACCCGAAGGTCCGTTCCCGTGCTGGCGAAGGGGTCTGTTCTCGGAGCGCGCAAAGCCTCGCGCGCGGATGTGGCCGGTTCAATGACGCAAAAGCCGGGACGAGTCAAGCCGGGCGGAGTCAAGGCCGCGCCCCGGAATGCCGGGTCGGATGCAAACGCTCTGGGTTGTCGCCTTGGCTCGTGATAATCTCGCCTCGAACAAACGGGAGGGGGAAGGCGTGTTCAGGCGCTTCATTATAACCATTGCCGCCCTATGGGGCTGTGCGTCCACCGGCTTTGCACAGAACCCGAACGACGCGCGCTGGTCCGATGCGGTCACCGTCGTCGTGCATGCGCCGCCGACCATCACCGTGCATGGGCGCTGTCCGGCCATGTGGCGGCTGTCGCGCGGCGGCGCCAGCGTCTGGGTGCTGCCGGTCCTGCTCGACGCGCGCGGCGATGGCTGGGACACAGGTTGTTTTACGCGCGCGCTGAAGGGCGCCAATGTCCTGTTGCTCAACAGCCCCTATACCGGCGTCAAGGCGGACTACCGGTATCTGCGCGCGCCTTTGCGCCTGAAAGACGTCGTGCCGCCAGAGACCTATGCCCGCTATGTGGCGGCGGCCAGACGCGTCCATGAGGATCCGGGACGCTACGATGTGCTGACCCCCGCGTGGGCGGCCTATCCTTTGTACGGAGACGCCTATGAGGCGCATTTCCATCACGAAAGCGCTCCCGCTGACACAGCGGGCATGGCAAGGCGACGCAATGTGGCTGTGCAATATATTCCTTTTTTCGACGGTGGGCCGCGCCTGCGCAATGCGCGCAACGGCCTTGATCTCGCCGGACAGGAGGCGTGCCTGAACAGCATGCTCGACCGGCTGGACTTCACCCTCGGCGACATGGACGCCGAAATCCGCGCCTGGAAACGCGGCGATCTGGCCACGGTGCTGAAACTTTTCCCCAAGCGGGACGACCGCTGTACGCCGCCGGACGTCGCCACGGATGTCCCGGCGGAAAACAGCAACCGCTGGACGCAAGGCGTGATGGACGCGCTGGACAAACCCGGCAAGAGCATCGCCGTCATACCGCTCGACTGGTTCCTCGATCGCGGCGGCGTACTCGACCAGCTTCGCGCGGCGGGCGTCGAGGTCGCGCCGCCGTCGGCCCTGCAGGACGCGCCGTAAAATTCTACGCCGCCAGACCCGCCGCCTGCATCATCGGGCGCAGGCTGGCCAGAATCTGCGGCTGGCCCATCAGAGCCTGCCGCACGGAAGGCTCGCGCAGCAGCTTCATCGCCATCTCACGGGCCTCGTCGGACAAGGGGCCAAGCGGCGCCGTCTGACCCGCGGCGAAGCCCATGAGCAACATCAGTTTCTGCACCGGCGTCGCCGGACTGCGCAGCACATGCGCGATCAGCCTGCCGTCCTGCGCGATCAGGGCGCCGATCTGACCCAGCTTGGCGCAGATATCGTCGCCGTCCTTGTCGACAAGCTGGGCGGCGCGCACGCGCGTCTGCAATTTCGCCAGATGCTGCAGGCGCTGAACCGGCGGTTGATGCGATTCGCGTAAAAAACGCTCAAATTTCGTCTGACCGACAAAGGTGAGAAGCCAGCGCGCCGCCTGCCGCTTATTGGCGGCGCCCGCCATGTTTTCGCACAGCCAGATCAGACGCTCGACCTCCTCGCCCACATCGTCGGCGTCCTCCATCAGGGCGGTGACGAAATCGGCGGTCGCCAGCTTCTTCGAGCGCTCGGTAAAGGCGTCCTTGATGTCGTCGCGCTGCCCTTCGTCCTTACCGGCGGCGGTCATGCACAGGGCCAGGGCGCGCAGGGTCTCGATCTCGGCCATGGCGTCGCCCGGACACAGGCGGCGCGGGCCTTTCAACTCGGTAACGCAACGGCGCGAAACAATATAGGCCAGTTGCGGCATATGACCGTCCTGAACGAGACGGCTGTATCCCGCCAGCGCGCCGTCCAGCGGCGGCATCAGGCGGGCCACGCGCGCATCGTGCTGCGCGATCAGCGCCACCTCGCGCGCGGCGGCCAGTTGCGTCAGCAAGGCCAGCGACCGGCCCAGATCCAGCTCCGCCCCGGTCAGGTCGGCCAGACTGCCGCGACCGGAAAAGATCTCCACGACCGGCATTTCGATCACCTGCATGGCCCAGGCGCGGTCGGCGACCACCCCGGACAGTCTGTCCGCCAGATCGAGCAGCGCGGCCAGCTTGGCGGCGGGGCCTTTGGCTTCCTTCAGCCGCCGCGCCAGAGCGCCGCCCAGCACATAGGCGCGCTCCGGATGGTCGCGCAGCCGATCGACCGCCGCGACAAAACCTTCCGGGGTCAGATCGGGAAACAGGTTTTTGCGTCCGTCCTGAATGATGCGCGCGCAGGCGCGGTCGAACAGGGCCTGCCAGCGGCGGATCAGTTCGTGCAGCGGCACGCCGGTGTCCTGGCTTTCCGGCACGGACAGCTTCTGCGCGACGTGCAACAGGTCGTTGCCGGAGGCGTCGAGCTTTTCGGCCAGATGCGGGCTGTGCAGCAGTTCGAACGGCGTGGCGTCCATGCGCCGCAGCCAGTCTTCGAGCAGGCGGGCGATCTTTTCGCGTGCGGGCTGGGTGTAAAGGTCGGACGGGCTGGCGCAGACCGCGTCGGTTTCGCGAATGACGTGCGGCTTTTTCTCCGGCGTGACGACGCCCTTTTCCATCAGGCGGTGCGAGCGGAACTCGCCGGTTTCCGGGTCGAAGGTCTCTTTGGAGACGCGCACGGCGGCGCGACCGCTGGTCAGCAGTTCCTCGGCATTGGCGAGGGCCTGTTCGCGCGACTCGGTGGCCATTTCCAGCCCCCACGACGCCTTGACGTTGCGGCGCGAAAACACTTCATAATGGACAGGACGGTCTGTCATTTGGCGCATTTGCCCCTTGATTTCGCAACAAAACCTACACACATCCCGTTAAATTATCCTTGAAAGTCCGAAATTTGCCGCGTTGACGCCCTGAAAAGAACCAGCTTAGGGTAAAATGGGATAGGCAGACGAACAGCGGCGCCTTTCGTGCGCCGAAAACCCCCTGAGGAGACCTCATGGCCCGAATCACCCTGGTCGATGACGACGAAAACATCGTGACCAGCGTCTCGCTGGCGCTGGAAAGCGGTGGCCATACCGTACAGGCCTATTATGACGGCGCCGCCGGTCTTGCCGCGCTGGAGAAGGATCCGCCCGATCTGGCCATTCTCGACGTCAAGATGCCGCGTATGGACGGCATGGAGGTGCTGCGCCGCCTGCGCGCCACGTCCAATCTGCCGGTCATCATCCTGACCTCGAAGGATGACGAGATCGACGAGGTGCTGGGCTTCAATCTCGGCGCCGACGACTATATGCACAAGCCGTTCTCGCAGCGCCTCCTGCTGGAGCGCGTCAAGGCGGTCCTGCGCCGGGCGGGCATTGTCGAGCAGGGCGAGGCGCCCGATGTGACCGAGGCGCTGAACGCCAAGTCGCTGAAGCGCGGCAAGCTGGTCATGGACGCGGCGCGCCACGAATGCACCTGGGACGGCAGGCCGGTGCGGCTGACCGTGACTGAATTCCTGCTGCTGCATGCGCTGGCGCAGCGTCCGGGCTTCGTCAAGAGCCGCGACAACCTGATGGACGCCGCCTATGACGATCAGGTCTATGTCGACGACCGCACCATCGACAGCCACATCAAGCGCATGCGCAAGAAGTTCCGCGTCGTCGATCCCGAATTCGATTCCATCGAGACCCTTTACGGCGTCGGTTACCGCTATCGCGAAGCGTAAAGCCATGCGCAGGGCGGGCTGAACCGGTATGGCTGATCAACGTCTCAGCGACGCCTCGGCGCGCCCGTCTTCCCTGCGCCCGTCTTCCTTGCGCCTGACCTTCGGGCGCTCAAAGCTGGGGCGGCTGATCTTCGCTCTCAACCTGATCGGCCTTCTCATCATCGCCATCGGCGCCCTGGTCCTGTCGGACCTGCGCCGCGGGCTGATCGTCAGCCAGATGGATTCTCTGACCTCGCAGGCCCAGGTCGTCGGCGAAGTGATCGCCGAGGTCGCCACCGAAGGCGAGCCGCAGCCCATGCTCGATGAGGATAATGCGCTGGCGGTCATGTCGCGCTTCATCCCGGCGGGCGAGCGAGCGCGCCTGTTCGACGCGCAGGGCAGGCTGATCTCCGATTCCTATGTGGTGTCCGACGCGATCGACGTGTCGCAATTGCCGCCCGCCCGCAAGGCTGACGCGCCGCCGCCGCCGGACCGTTCTGCGCTCAGGGCGTCGCGCCGCCAGACCGCCGAGGCGCAATTGCAGCGCGAGGTCAATCTGGCCCTGAGCGGAGGCGCCATCGCCTCGGTGCGGCTGGACGAACGCGGCAAGAAGGTGGTGTCGGTGTCGATCCCGCTGCGCCGCGTCAAGGAGGTGCTGGGCGTCCTGACGCTTGAGCGCGGCGATGTCGACCGCATTGTCTGGGCGCAGCGCTGGGCGATGGCGCCGTTCATCCTGATCGCCTTCGGCGTCGCCATGCTGTCCTCGCTGCTGCTCTACTGGCTGGTCAGCCGTCCCATCGACCGCCTGAGCGCCGCCGCCGACCGGGTGCGCATGGCGCAGACGCGCGCCATCTCCCTGCCCGATCTGGAAAGCCGCAAGGACGAGATCGGCGCGCTGGCGCGGTCGCTGGAAAGCATGACCGAGACCCTGTGGCGGCGCATGGAGGAGATCGACCGCTTCGCCGCCGATGTCAGCCATGAGATCAAGAACCCGCTGACCTCGATCCGCTCGGCGCTGGAAACCCTGCCCATGGTCAAGGACGAGGCGGCGCGCGAACGGCTGATGAACGTGCTGGCGCAGGATGTGCGTCGTCTCGACCGTCTGATCACCGACATTTCCAACGCCTCGCGCCTCGACGCCGAACTGTCGCGCGACACGCCGCGCAAGGTCGATGTCGGCGCCCTGCTGGAGGACATTGCCTCGCTGTATCAGCAAAGCCATCTGCCGGGGCAGGTCGGCGTCGTCCTGAGCCGCGACCTGCCCGCCAAGATGCGCGTGTCCGGTCGCGAAGGCCCGCTGGGCCAGGTGTTCCGCAACCTGATCGACAATGCGCGCTCCTTCTCGCCCGAAGGCGGCGAGGTGCGCGTCGCGGTCAAGCCGTCGGGCGATCCGGCCCTGCCGGTGGCGATTACGGTCGAGGATGACGGCCCCGGCATACCGGAGGAGAACCTCGAAACCGTCTTCCAGCGTTTCTACACCTCGCGGCCCAAGGGGACGCGCTTCGGGCAGAATTCCGGCCTCGGCCTGTCGATCTCGCGTCAGATTATCGAGGCGCACGACGGTCGTATCTGGGCCGAAAACCGCAAGGACGCCGACGGCCATGTCACGGGCGCGCGCTTTACGATTCACCTGCCGCAAGCCTGAGCTTTGCGCAGGCGCGCATCTGTGCCTAGATGCCGTCCATGAGCCAGCTTCTTCTTCACGCCACCAGTCTCAGCCTGCCGGTCGGACCGGTATGGCGCGGCGTCCTGATCCTCGGCCCGTCCGGCGTCGGCAAGAGCGATCTGGCTCTGCGCGCCCTGCAGGCGGGCTGCGCCCTGGTCAGCGACGACTATTCGCGCCTGTGGTCGTCGGGCGGCCATCTTTACGCCGGTCCGCCCGAAACCATAGCGGGCCGGATGGAAATCCGCGGCCTCGGCGTCACCGGCGTCGCGCCGCGCGCCTTTACGCGCGTCCATCTGGCGGCTCTGGCGCAGGACGAGACGCCCGAACGCCTGCCGGAGGCCGAAATCACCGATTTCCTCGGTCACCGCATCCCCACCATCCGCGTCAATCCGCGTGAAGCCTCAAGCCTGAGCAAGCTGCTGACCGCCTTGCGCGGGCGCGTGTGAGGCACAGTTTTCCATCACAATACGCTTCACGCGAATTCTGTTTTGCAGTGCGATGAAATCGGGCATATGATGGCGGACTTCCGCAGGCGCGAACATGACGCCGGGGAAGCTGTAAGGGCTTAGGGACACAAAGGCTTTATGATCGGATTGGTGATCGTTACGCATGGCCGTCTGGCGGATGAGTTCGTCGCGGCCATGGAGCATGTCGTCGGCCCGCAGGCTCAGGTGACCGCGATCTGCATCGGTCCTGAGGACGATGTGGCCCGGCGCCGTCAGGATATTCTGGACGCCACCTTTGCCGCCGACACCGGCGACGGCGTCATCCTGCTCACCGATATGTTCGGCGGCACGCCGTCCAATCTGGCCATTTCGGTCATGGAGCAGACCAAGGCCGAGGTGATCGCCGGTCTGAACCTGCCCATGCTGATCAAGCTGGCCTCCTTGCGCAAGAACGAAACCCTGAGTCAGTGCGTATGCCACGCTCAGGAAGCCGGACGCAAATACGTCACCGTCGCCTCCTATGTGCTTTCCGGCGATAACTGACGCCGTCGGGAATTTTGCTTGCTCTACCGCTTCGCTGCTTGAGAGCTTTCTGTTCGCTCTACCGCTTCGCTGCTTGAGAGCGGGGCGACAACTAAGCCCTTTACGAAAAGCGCAAATCTCCCCATTCTCAGTCCTCTACCGGGAGGATGAAGCGTGGGCGACACCGACAATCCGGCGGACGCGGTTCGCGCTGAGGTCGAAATCTGCAACAATAAGGGTCTGCACGCGCGGGCCTCGGCCAAGTTCGTCAAGCTGGCCGCGAATTTTGACGCCCAGATCTATGTGATCAAGGACGATAACCGCGTGGACGCGCAATCGATTATGGGACTTCTGATGCTGGCCGCCGCCAAGGGCTCGCACATCGCCATTGAGGCCGAGGGCGCGCAGGCGCGCGAAGCGGTCGCGGCCCTGTCCGAGCTGGTCGCCAACAAGTTCGATGAAGAGGCTTAAAGGCGTGCGCGGCAAGCTGCTCCTTCTGCTCACCGCTCTGTGTCTGTCGGCGCCCGTATCGGTACACGCCGAGGGCGAGACCGGCGACGGCGCCAATCCGCTGCTGGCCCCCGCCAAGCCCGCGGCTCCCAGGCGCAGAGCGAAACCGAGGGCTAAACCGGCCTTGCCCGCCGCGCCGATTCCCTACACGGCCTACACCGCCGGCAAGGCGCCCGCCGCCAGCCCGGCCATCGCCCAGGCCCTGACGCCGCATTCTGCGCCGTCCGTCGCGCCGCTGGCGCCCCTGCCGCCGCCGATGGCCGTCGACAGCGTCCCGTCGCCCGCGCCCGCCCTGCCGCAGCAGCCCGTATCGGCCCCGCCGCCGCCCGCGCCGCAGGATGTGGCTCCGGCAGCGCCGCCATCGCAGGCCGACCCCGCCGAGATCAGCCTGAAATGCGACACTCAGGTCACCGAGGGCAAGCGTCAGGTGTCGCGCGGAACCTTCTATATCAACCTGTTTCCGTCGCCGGTCTTTCCTGACGCACAGGCCGATTTCAAATTCCTGTTCGTCGATCCGGCGCATAAATCGCTGATCCGCGACTCGGTCTGCCTCGACACCTCCTGTTCGGCCACGGTCTCCGGCGCCGCCTATTATCTGGTCAACCGCCGCACAAAGCATGGCGAAGCTCTGCGCATCACGCTCGACCGCAGCAATGGCGCCTTCTACGCCGAGGAGATCGACAAGAGCATGACCGGCGGCGCGCATCTGGGCGAACAGGGCTGGTGTACGCCGCAGAAGCTGCCGTCAGCCCTATTTTGACGCCCCGTCGGCGGCCCTGGCCGTGACGTCCAGCCGCGCCTTCCACGGATCGGCGACCGCTTCGGCCCCTGCATCCGGGGTAAGGATCAGCAGTTCGTCCTTCGCGGCGTCATAGGCTGGCCATTGCGGCAGGCCCGCGCCGTTCGGATCGCCGGTCTTGGCGAAATTGGCCCAATAGGCGTGCATCAGCCGCGCCGCCGCATGATCCTGCGCGGTCGCCGCCTCGCCATAACGCGCCTCAACCGTCTCGAACACGAAGGGCAGTTCGCTGGCGTGCGGCGCGCCGAAGGGCGAACCAGCCTTTTTCTGCGACGCCGTATAATCGAAGCGGTATTCATAAACGGTGCGGCCGTGCGCGCTCAACGCCTGAGCGGTCAGGCGCGCGGGCTCCTCCATGACCTGATCCATGCCGACCTCGGCGTTCAGCAAAGGCAGAGGCGCAGAACCGTCCGGATCGTAGACCTTGCGCGCCGCGTTCGCTTCCGCGCCGAAACCGGCGAACAGGGCGTCCTTATCGGCGGCGAATTTCGGCATCAGATCGCCGCTGGTGGCGCCGACCATGACGGGAACGCCGGCATCGCGTCCGGCGGCATAGGCCTTGTCCGGGTCTTCGACGACGATATGGCCGTCCAGCATCGGTCCGGCATAGGCATCCGGCTGATAATCGGCCAGGCCAAGACCGCTGACGATGGCGTCGGCGGGCAGGGCGCGCAGCGCCTTCAGCGCCGCAGGGCCGGTTCCGTCAATACCATGCGCTTTTGCGAAGGCGACGCCGACGTTCTCGCCGGAAGGGCGGCCCGGCCTGTCGTCATGCAAAAGGCGCGGCCCCATCAGATTGCCGCGACCGCCGCCAGATTCGATGATGGCGCGGTTGAACAGGCCCTTGCTTTGCGGCGAGGTCAGAAGCGTGTGCATGGCCGCGCCGCCCGCCGATTCACCGAAAATGGTCACCTGATCGGGATCGCCGCCAAAGGCCGCGATATTGGCCTTGACCCATTTCAGCGCCGCGATCATGTCCATATAGGCGTAGTCGCCGAGCTGACCGTGATCGGCGTCCTCCTTCGTCAGCTCCGGAAAGCCGAAAAAGCCGAAGCGCCCGACGCGATAGTTGAAGCTGACAAAGACGATTCCGTCGCGCGCGAACGCCTTGCCATTATAGATGGCGGGCGAGGTTCCGCCCGACACGTAGCCGCCGCCATACACCCAGACCATGACCGGCAGCTTCGCACCCGGCTTCGTATCGGCAGGCCGCCAGACATTCAGATAGAGGCAATCCTCCGACGGCTTGACGCCAAGCGGCGCATCGTCGCCGCGCAAGGGGTGTTGCAGGCAGTCGGGCGCGAAATGATCGGCGATGCGCACGCCCGTCCAGCTTGGCGCCGCCTGCGGCGCGCGCCAGCGCAGATCACCGACCGGCGGCGCGGCGTAGGGAATGCCTTTGAAGCTCTCGACATCGTACTGGGTCACGCCCTCCACAGCGCCCTGCGGCAGGGCGACGGTTTGGGCCAAGGTGGCGGTGGGCAGGGCGGTGGGCAGGGTCAGGGCCAGCAGGGCGGCGACGGCGCTCAGGGTCTTCATAGCGGCTTCCTCCATTTTTGCGCGACCCTATCACGACGGCGCCAGCGCGCAAACCCACCGGCTTTATGCGCTTCTTATCTGGCGGCGCGCTTAGGGCTTGGAAAATTTAGACGGCGCCGCGCTAAAGTGTTTTTCCATGAAATTCAAAGAGTTTTAAGGAGCTTCACCATGAATAACGATCGTATCCAAGGTAGCTGGGATCAGGTGCGCGGCAATGTCCAGAAGATGTGGGGCAAGCTGACCGACGACGACCTCAACGTCATCGAAGGCGACCGCAAGGTTCTGGCCGGCAAGATTCAGGAACGCTACGGCATCGCCAAGGACGAGGCCGAAAAGCAGATCGACGAGTGGAACCGCACCCACCACTGATCCTGCCAGATTTGTCCTAACAGCATTGCCGACCCGGTTCCCGCCGGATCGGGTCCGGCATGACGGGCGGAAAAGCGTCTCCTCAGATGCGCTTTTCCGCCCTGTTTCTATGACCTGTAATCGCCGTTGATGCTGATATAGCCATGCGTCAGGTCGCAGGTATAGACATGCGCCGAGGCGCGACCGACGCCGACATCGACGCTGATCTCCAGTTCGGCCTGCTTCATATAGGCGCTCATCGCGGCCTCGTCATAGCCGCGCGCCACGGCGCCGTTTTCCGCCGCCGCCAGATCGCCGAAACGGATGGCCAGATGCTCGCGATCGACCGGCTCCTCGGTCTTGCCAACCGCCATGACGATGCGGCCCCAATTGGCGTCCTCGCCCGCAATGGCGGTCTTGACCAGCGGGCTTTCGGCGATCGACTTGGCGATCCTGCGCGCCGAAGCTGGGCTGGAGGCGCCTGTGACATTGACCCTGACGAATTTTGACGCGCCCTCGCCATCGCGCACCAGTTGCGTGGCCAGATTGTGCATGACCTTTTCCAGCTTGGCCTTGAAATCGGCCAGCCGCTTGTCGCCCGCGCGCGCGATGCGGGGCGCGCCCGCCGCGCCGGTGGCGAACAGAAGGCAGGTGTCATTGGTCGAGGTGTCGCCGTCGACCGTCACCGAATTGAAGGTGGTGCGCGTATAAAGCGCCAGCAGGCTTTGCAGCACGCCGGGCGACAAGGTGGCGTCGGTGACGATGAAGGCCAGCATGGTCGCCATGTCCGGCGCGATCATGCCGGACCCCTTGGCGATGCCGTTGATGCGCACCATGACGCCGTCGATCTCGGCCGTTTCCGACGCGCCCTTGGGGAAGGTGTCGGTGGTCATGATGGTCGCCGCTGCGTCGGCCCAGGCGTCGGCGCGCAGGTCCGCCTCAAGCTGCGGGATCCTGGCGGCGATCCTGGCGTCGTCCAGCACCACGCCGATCACGCCGGTCGAGGCCAGCATGATGTCGCGCTGGCGGCAATCGATGCGCCGCGACAGGGCGGAGGCGGTGCGCCGCGCGGCGTCGGCCCCGGCCTTGCCTGTGAAGGCGTTGGCGCAACCGGCGTTGACGATCAGGGCGCGCACGTCGCCGCCCTCATTGGCCGCCAGTTGCTTCTTGCACCAGTCCACGGGCGCAGAACCTATGGTATGGCGCGTGAACACGCCCGCGCAGGTCGTCCCTTCATCGAAGACCATCAAGAGGGTGTCTTTGCGTTCGTGCTTGTAAAAGCCCGACCGCGCCGTCGCCAGCCGCGCGCCCGCAATCGGCGGCATGGCGGGCAGGGGCACGGCCAGCGGCGAGACGTCGAGACCCGGCTTGCCCGGCGCGGCGGGCGCTTTTTCGGGCGCGCTTTCGGGCGCCGGCGACAGATGCCCGGCCAGATCGGCGACCGGCTGCACGGCGCGTTTGACGGCCTTGGCCAGCGGATCGAGCGCGCGTTCCAGACCGCCTTGCGCCGCGCGGGTCTTTTGCGGGTTTGAAGGCGTGTCGGAAGCGGGCGGTCTGGCCATGAGCGCATCTCCATGAAAAGGCGCGATAAGGGGTTCAGCCCTTATCAGAGCCAGACCGCTTCGCCAATGGAGAGGACAGAAATTACTTCTTCTTCAGCTTGGGCGGCGCGAAGAAATGGTGGCCCGGCGGCAGCGCGTCGCTCTTGAGCAATTCCTGCGACTTGCTGACCGGTTTGGCGTGGCCAGAGGATGCTGAACTCGACGCCGAACTGGACGAGGCCGCCGTATCGAGGGCGGGCGCGGCGTCCGATGCGGAGTCGGCGGAATCGGCGGCCTCCATCGCCGCCGTTGCGGCGGCGGGCGGCGGTTCGGCATTGGCGCCGGACGGCATGGGGATCAGACGGTCCACCTTGGCGTGATGGCGCAGGTCGGTGAGCAGTCCGGCGACCTGATTATAGATCAGGTAGCGCATGATGATCGGACGTTCCTCGTCGAGCGTCGGAACCTCCTCCGGGCGACGGTCTTCGATGCGGAAGATCGCCCAGCCATTATCGACCTGCACCGGCCCGACCGTATCGCCGACCTTGGCGGTGGTCAGGGCGTCCTTATAGGCCTGCGGCATGACGTCCTCGCTGACATAGCCCATATCGCCGCCGCCAAAGCGCGTGGCCTGATCGACGGACTTCTCCATGGCCAGGGCCTCGAACACGGCGCCGCCCTGCACGGCCTTGAGCGCGGCGTCGGCCTCGTCCCTGGTGCGCAGCACCATGATGCGCGCATGCACCTCGTTGGAGGTCTTGGCCAGCTTGACCTGCTCGTCGTACTGCGCCTTGACGGCCTGATCGTCGATGTCGCGGTCGATGGTGTTCTCGACCAGCAGGTCGCCAAGAATGCGTTCGCGCGCCGCCTGCAGACGGCGCTGCGCGGTCAGCGACTTGTCCAGTCCCTTCTTGACGGCGGCGGCGGCCAGCAGGCGCTGATCGATCACCTCCTCCAGCGTGCGCGAAAACAGGGCCGAGGTTGGGTCCAGCGGCTCACCCTGGCCGATCGAGCCTTGCGCGACCGCTTCGTTGCGCACATCCGAGGTCCAGATGGTTTCGCCGTTGACGCGCGCCACGGCCACATCGCCGGGTTCGGGCGGACGCTCCGGCGCGACGGTTTTCTGACAGGACATCAAGGTCAGGGCCGCCGCCACAACCGACAGCAGGATCAGGGCGCGCAGGCGCGGGCCAGCCATCATAAAACTCCCCGAAACCGGTTGGAACGCTCGCTGAAACCAGCAAGAGCCGGACCACAGATTGACATATACTATTCCGCCGCCTAAGTCAGAGGCCGTGCTTGAAAAGCGGTTTATCCGGCCTATTTGACACCTATCGTCTTACGATCCCGTCAATAAGCAGAAAAACGACGCGCCTTTCAATAACAACCCTCTACATCCATCAGGTTAATCCGGCGCGAAGGCCGCGCGAGGTTCGCCTTTTGGA
>DATMTF010000408.1:0-3249 GCA_035565015.1 Asticcacaulis sp.
AGGAGGGTGGTGGGGTGTCTTGCTTCCCCTTAGCTGACGAGACTTTGAAGCCCATGACCGCCAAATCCTTATTCGAAAAAGTGTGGGACGCCCACGTCGTCGAGCCGGAAGGCGCGCACAGCCCCGCCATCCTCTATATCGACCTGCACCTGGTCCACGAGGTCACCTCGCCGCAGGCCTTTTCCGAGCTGGAGGCGCGCGGCCTCAAGGTCCGTCGCCCGGACCGCACCTTTGCGACGCTCGATCACTCGATTCCGACCCTGGCGCCCGGTGCGGACGGCAAGCGCCCTTACGTGACCGCGCAGGCTGAGATTCAGGTGCATACGCTGGAACAGAACGCCGCGAAAAACGGCGTGCGCCTGTTCGGCTATGACGCCGAAAACCGCGGCGTCGTCCACGTCATCGGGCCGGAAATGGGCCTGACTCAGCCGGGTTTCACCGTGGTCTGCGGCGATTCGCACACCTCGACCCACGGCGCATTCGGCTGCATCGCCTTCGGTATCGGCACCTCGGAAGTCGGCCACGTACTGGCGACGCAATGTCTGGCGCAGCGCAAGCCCAAGACCATGCGCATCAATATCGAGGGCAAGCTGCAACCGGGCGTTACCGGCAAGGACGTGGCGCTGACCGTGATCAATACGCTCGGCTTTTCGGGCGGCACCGGCTATGCGCTGGAATATGCCGGCTCCGTGATCCGCGATCTCGACATGGAGGGCCGCATGACGGTCTGTAACCTGTCGATCGAGGCGGGCGCGCGCTGCGGCATGATCGCGCCGGACGAAAAGACGGTCGAATGGCTGCGCGGACGCGAATATGTGCCCTCCGGCGCGGCGTTCGACGAAGCGGCCAAGCAATGGCTGTCGCTGAAGTCCGATGACGGCGCGGTGTTCGATAAGGAAATCACGATTGATGGCTCCAAGATCGAGCCGATGGCGACCTGGGGCACCTCGCCGGATCAGGGCGCACCCATCGTGAACGGCGTGCCGGTGGCCGCCAATGAGGATCAGGCGCGCGCGCTGAAATATATGGGCTTCATCGGCGGCGAAGCCCGCGAGGTCGAAAAGGTCGATGTCGTCTTTATCGGCTCCTGCACCAATGGCCGCATGGCCGATTTGCGCGCTGCCGCCGAGGTCTTTAAGGGCCGCAAGGTGGCGCCGGGCGTGCGCGCCCTGGTCGTGCCAGGTTCGGAATGGGTGCGGATCGAGGCCGAGAAAGAGGGCCTGCACCAGATCTTCCTTGAGGCGGGCGCGGAATGGCGTCTGCCGGGCTGTTCGATGTGCATCGCCATGAACGGCGATTTCGTGCAGCCGGGGCAACTGGCCGTCTCGACCTCCAACCGCAATTTCGAAGGCCGTCAGGGCCCCGGCTCGCGCACCGTGCTGGCGTCTCCCGCCACCGCCGCCGCGTCCGCCGTCGCCGGCCATGTCGCCGATCCCCGTCAATTCATGGCTCTGGAAAGCGCATAAGATGAGCAATCAGGAACCCATCAACACCTTCTCGTCGCGCATCGTCGTGCTGCCGGAAGCCAATATCGACACCGACCAGATCATTCCGGCGCGCTTTTTGACCACCACCACCAAGGCGGGACTGGGCAAGGTCGCGTTCAACGACTGGCGCTACAATGCCGACGGTTCGAACAAGGATTTCATCCTCAACACCATCGACCCCACCGAACATCGCGTGCTGGTGGCGGGCAATAATCTCGGCTGCGGTTCGTCGCGCGAACACGCGCCCTGGGCGCTGATGGATTATGGTTTCAAGGCCGTGATCTCGACCGAGATCGCCGACATTTTCAAGTCGAACTCGCTCAAGAACGGCCTTCTGCCCATCGTGGTCGATCAGCCGACCTATGACAAGCTGATCAGGAACCCGCAGCAGCGCGTCACGGTCGATCTGGAATCGTGCAAGCTGACCCTGGAGGACGGCACAGACTTCACCTTCCAGGTCGAGGCCTTTGCGCGCGAATGCCTTCTGGAAGGCGTGGACGCCATGGGCTGGCTGTTGAAGCGCATGCCGGAAATCGAAGCTTACGAACAATCGCACGGAAAGGCCGCCTAATGGGTACGTTCAACATCACCGTCCTGCCGGGTGACGGCATCGGCCCCGAAGTGGCTGCCGCCGGCGTTTCGGCCCTGAATGTCATCGGCGAGGTCTATAGCCACACGTTTAATTTCGTGGAAAAGCGCATCGGCGGCATCGCCATCGACACCGACAACAACCCCTATCCCGAAGACACCGACAAGGCCTGTCTGGCGGCGGACGCTGTGCTGCTCGGCGCGGTCGGCGGGCCGAAGTGGGATCTGGGCAAGATGCGCCCTGAGCAGGGTCTTCTGGCCGTGCGCAAGTCGATGGGCCTGTTCGCCAATCTGCGCCCGATGGAGGTCAAGGCCTCGCAGGTCCACCGTTCGCCGCTCAAGCGCGAAGTGGTCGAAGGCGCGGACATGCTGATCGTGCGCGAGCTGACCGGCGGCCTCTATTTCGGCAAGCAGACCCGCACCGAAGACATGGCCATCGATGAATGCGTCTATACCGTTCCGGAGATCGAGCGCGTCGCCCGCGTGGCGTTCGAGGCCGCGCGCAAGCGCCGCAACAAGGTCACGAGCGTCGATAAGGCCAATGTCATCGAGACCTCGCGTCTGTGGCGCGAAACGGTGATGAAGCTGCACAAGGCGGAATATTCGGATGTCGAACTGGAGCATAACCTCGTCGATTCCATGGCCATGCACCTCGTCACCCGCCCGACCTCGTTCGACGTGGTGGTGACGGAAAACATGTTCGGCGACATCCTGTCCGATCTGGCCTCGGTGCTGCCGGGCTCCATCGGTCTCTTGGGGTCCGCCTCATTGGGCACGTCGGGCAAGGGCCTGTACGAGCCGATCCATGGGTCCGCCCCGGACATCGCCGGCAAAGACTTGGCCAATCCGATCGGCACGTTGAAATCGGTCGCCATGCTGCTGCGCTTCTCGCTGAACCTCAACGCCGAAGCCGACGCGCTCGACGCCGCCATCGACGCGGTGGTGGAGAAGGGCGTGCTGACGCGCGATCTCGGCGGCTCGGCCTCCGGCTCGCAGGTTGCGGCGGCGATCAACGATCAGATCAGAGCCGCGGCCTCGGTCGGCGCTTAAGGCGTTTTTTGAGCCTGAACAAAACCCCGCGATGCAGCCTGCGTCGCGGGGTTTTGCTTTACGTGTCACCTCTCCCCGCGTGAGGGGAGAGGACGGGAAGCAAGCCGCCTCAGCGGCGCAGGTG
>DATMTF010000409.1:0-13547 GCA_035565015.1 Asticcacaulis sp.
CTATGTCCAAGCATTCTCCGCAACATCTGAAGGCCATTGCGCGGCGTGGGCCGCGGCCCAAGCAGCAACCGAAATCGGTTCCGGCCTCGAAGCTGCCGCGACAGATTTCTGCGGAAGACAGGGCGTGGGTGACGTCCATGATCGTCTGGCAGGACGATTTCGTCATGGGGTTCAACAAGCCGTCCAACCTGTCGTCTCAGGGTGGACGCGGGCCGGACAGCCATAATCTCGACGACCTGATGTGGGCCTTCGTCAAGCCGAGCGGGCGCAGGCCGATGCTGATCCACCGGCTGGACCGCGATACGTCCGGCATTATTCTGGCCGCCAAAACCCATCCGGCGACCTCATATCTGGGCAAGGCGATGATCCGGCGCGCCTTCGCCAAGACCTATCTGGCCATTGTCTCCAATCCGCATAATCTGCCGGATCGCGTCACGCTTGATGCGCCTCTGCGCCGGGAGGAGATCGGACGCGAGGCCTGGTCGCGCGTCTGCGATCCAGATCATCCCGACGCGCAAGCTGCGACCACGCATTTCGAGGTGCTGAGCCGCAATGACGAGGCGGCTTTGGTCCGCTGCCAGCCGGTGACGGGCCGCATGCACCAGATTCGCGTGCATCTGGCGCATCTGGGCGCGCCGATCGCCGGGGATGTGCGTTATGGCGGCGCGCTGTCCTTAGGCGGCGCGGCGGTTCCGCGTCTGATGCTGCACGCGCGCAGCCTGACCTTTCCACATCCTGAGCATGGCAATGACATGACGCTGAGCGCGCCCGTTCCCGCCGACATGCAGACCGTATGCGCAAGGCTTGAACTGAAACTCCCCGATTAGGCGATCTCTGGAACGGCGGTTGCAATCCTGACATGTATGTCCCGTTTCCGCACAGCCTGCGGTTCGGGCGTCCGCGATCAGGAGCGCCGTCATGTCCGTTCTGTCCGCCTTCCGCCGTTTTCGCCGCGACCGCCGCGGCAATGTGCTGATGATTTTCGGTCTGGGCGTCTTCGCCATTGTCGGCGCCGCTGGTGCGGCTCTGGACATGTCCGACTTGCAGCGTATGCGCACCCGATTGCAGGACGCCGCCGATACGGCGGTGCTCAGGACCATGCCGATGGATGGTTACAGCGACGCGCAGCGCCAGACCGCCGCCGACCGCGCCTTCAAAGATAATTTCGGTATGGGCGGCGTGACGATCGCCAGCCAGAAACTGACCCGCATATCGGACAGCAACGCCATCACCGAAACCTATGCGGTCAGCGCCACGATGCCCAGCACATTCGGCGCCCTGTTCGGCAAGGACGCCTACACGGTGCATGTGTCTTCGTCGGCGAAGAAGGAGAACACCGTCTATGAGATTGCTCTGGTGCTGGACAATACCGGCTCTATGGCGCAGTTGCAGAAGATGCAGAACCTCAAAACGGCGGTGAAGACGGCGCTCAATGGTCTGCTGACTTCCGGCCGGAACCTGTCGAAAAGCGAAGTCGCCGTCGTGCCGTTCAGCCAGCAGGTCCGCCTCGACAGCGCGACCTTGAGTCAGATGACCAGCGAAGGCCTGCTGACGGGCAATCTGGGAACCTGCGTCTCCGACCGCGACCATGTGACCAACTATGACGTCTCCGGCGATGCAGCCGTCAAAACCCTGGCCAAAACGCTTTATCCGCGCGTCAATTGCGCCGCCGCCAACGCCAATCTGCAAACCGTGCGAGGGTTGAGCGCCAATATCTCGGCGACACAGACCTATGTCGACCAGATGCAGCCGACCGGCATGACGAACATCACCATCGGCGTGCAATGGGGCATGGAAGTCCTGTCCAAAAGCGACCCGTTTACGGTCGATATTCCGACCTCCGCCCAGGTCAAGAAGGTGATGATCGTGGTGACGGACGGCGACAATACTCAGAACGGCTGGACCACCAGCCAGTCTGCAATTGATTCGCGCACCGCCAAGGCGTGCGAGAACGCCAAGGCGCTCGGCATCGACATCTATACGGTCAAGGTGATCGAGGGCAGTTCCAGCATGCTCGGCAAATGCGCGTCTTCGCCGGATCAGTTTTACGATCTGAAGACCGCCAGCCAACTCAATGCGGCGATGAGCGGCATCTTCGCCGACATCTACAAGACGCGCCTGACCAGTTAAGAGGATTGAAAACCTGCTTTTCTCGCCCGTCCTTATGCTATAAGGGCGGGCGATAGTTTTAGGAGATTCCGCGCCGATGAACCCCAAAATCGACTGGGCCGAACTGTTCTTTTCCTCGTCCGGGCGGGCGGGGCAGGGGCCATCGACCCTGGCGGCGGCGGTTCTGCTGCTGATTCTGGCCATGTACGAAGCGCTGATGGCGGGGCCGCTGCAATATCTGACCGGCTGGATCGTCTATCCGGCCCTGCTGTTCTGCGGCGCCTGCGTGCTGTCCAAGCGTCTGCATGATCGCGGACGCTCCGGCTGGTGGGCGGCGATCATTCTGGCCGCCATCGTCATGGCCTGGCCGTCGCCGCACGGCTTTTTGGATTTTGTCGCGATGGTCGTGCTGATCTGGGCCGCCATCGACCTGTGCGTCATGCCCGGCGAACGCGGCGACAATCGCTATGGACTGAGTCTGTATAGGTCGGCGACGCCGCGCGCAGACTAAGGTTTGACCACGAAAAACACGAATAGACACGAAAGCTGTTTTCAAATGACGCGAATACAGGATGTTTGGCGTAGCTGAATTTTTCGTGTTTTTCGTGGTCAACCTATTCCGCAACCTCAACCGGCCCGAAAATCGTTTCAAAACTGGCCCTGAGTGCATAATCGCCCTCGTCCATCGTCACCGGCAGGCCGAGATCGAGCAGGCTGGTGACGCCGTGTTCGGTGATGCCGCACGGCACAATGCCGCTGAAATGCGACAGATCGGGCTCGACATTGAGGCTGACGCCGTGAAAGCTGACCCAGCGGCGCAGTTTGACGCCAATCGCGGCGATCTTGTCTTCGGTGAGAGGTTGATAGCCCTTATCGCGCCGTTCAACCCAGACGCCGACGCGGCCCTCACGAATATGGCCCTCGACATTGAAGCGCCACAAAGTGTCGATGATCCAGCGCTCCAGCGCCTGCACGAAGGCGCGCACATCCTTGCGGCGCGCATTCAGGTCCAGCATGACATAGACGACGCGCTGGCCGGGGCCGTGATAGGTGTATTGCCCGCCGCGACCGGACGCGAAGACCTCGAAACGGTCCGGCGCGATCAGATCTTCGGGCCTGGCCGAGACGCCTGCCGTATAGAGGGGCGGATGCTCGATCAGCCAGATCAGTTCGCGCGCCTCGCCTTTCGCTATGGCCTCGGCGCGCGCCTCCATGAGCGCGACGGCGTCGGGATAGGCGACGAGACCCGGTTCAACCCGCCATTCGGGCTTTTCCCCATCGCTGCGCAGAAAGTCGGGCCATTCAGGCAGGGCGTTTAACGTCTCGGAAACCATGATCACGGCATCTATCATAAAGTCTTAAAGGATCAGCCCCTAATATAGGGCGTCCCGAAGGATTTGGGGCTTTTTCAGGTTAGAATCGCGTGTCCAATTCGCAGGTCGGGGCGGTCCCCGTCGAGATTTCCGTGCTTCTGGGGCGTTCGGTCCTGCCGATGCAGCAGCTTCTGCGCATGGGGCGCGGCGCCGTGATTCCGCTTGATGCGCATGAGCACGACGAGGTGTGGATCCTGGCCAATAACCATCCGGTCGCGCGCGGCGAAATCCAGATCTTCGAGGAGAAGATTTCGATTGTCGTCACCCGTCCGGCCAATGTCTATGACTTTATGGCGCTGGGCCAGTAGCGCCGGATCAGGGCTGTCCACCTGATTTTTCGGAATTTGCGATAAAGGGCTTCACAAAGCGCCAAAGTGTTGCTATCTGCGCGCCTCTCCGGATGACGTGCGGTCGTGGCGGAATTGGTAGACGCGCAGCGTTGAGGTCGCTGTGGGGCAACCCGTGGAAGTTCGAGTCTTCTCGACCGCACCATCCGAGTTTTAGCGGCGGACGCCACAGAAGAGGGGCCTGAGCGATGAGCCAGAAGACCGAAACCCCTCTCGATCATGACAATCTTCGTGACGATGAAACCCTGACGCGCGGCCCGGACGAGGGCGCGGAGCTGACCACGCCCGAAGCTATCGAAGACTTTGCGCTCGGCGACGATTACGCGCTTAATCCGGAATATATCTCGCTGGTGATCGACGCCGCCGACCGCGGCGACGGCATGCGCCTGCGCGAGCTGCTCGACGCCCTGCATCCGGCGGACATCGCCGACCTGCTGGGCTTTTTATCGGAAGACTATCGCGAAGAGGTCATTCCGTGGATTCCCGCCGACGACATCGCTGAAATTCTGACCGAGCTGGATGAGGACATCCGCGAGGAGGTCGTCGAGACCCTGCACCCGCAGGATCTGGCCGAGGTGTTGCAGGAACTCGATTCCGACGACGCCGCTGCGGTTTTCGAGGATCTTGAGGAAGACCAGCGCCTGGCCGTTCTGGCCGTCATGCCGGAATCCGAGCGCGCCGCCATCGGCGCCTCGATGGCCTATGAGGAAGAGACCGCCGGTCGCCTGATGCAGCGCGAGGTCATGGCTGCGCCGTCCTTCTGGAGCGTCGGTCAGACCATTGACCGCATGCGCGAAGGCGGCGACGATCTGCCGGAGCTGTTCTTCGACATCTATGTGCTGGACCCCAGCCACAAGCCGCTGGGCGCCGTGCCGGTGTCGGTGCTGATGCGCGCGCGCCGCGAGATGGCGCTGACCCAGCTTATGGACCCGGTGACCGAGATCCGCGTCGATCAGGATCAGGAAGAGGTCGCCTATATTTTTGAAAAATATCACCTGATCTCCGCGCCCGTCGTCGATTCCTCCGGGCGGCTGGTCGGCCAGGTGACGGTCGACGACATCGTCAACATCATTCAGGAAGAAAGCCAGGAAGACATGCTGGCCCTGGCCGGGGTGTCGGATTCCGGGCGCGACGCCTCGATCTTCGGGGTGGTCAAGTCGCGATTCTGGTGGCTTTTGATCAATCTCGGCACGGCGGTGCTGGCCTCCAGCGTGATCGGCCTGTTTCAGGACGCCATCGCCAAGCTGGTGGCGCTGGCCGTGCTCAATCCGATCTGCGCCTCGATGGGCGGCAATGCTGGCACTCAAACCCTGACCGTGGCGGTGCGGGCCCTGGCGACGCGCGAACTGAACGCCGCCAACCTTCTACGCACCGTTTGGCGCGAGATCGCTGCGGGTGTGCTGAACGGTCTGGCCTTCGCGCTGGTGATGGGCGTCGTCACCATGCTGTGGTTCCATGATCCCAAAATGGCGCTGGTGATCGGTCTGGCCATGGTCATCAATCTGTTCGCGGCGGCGATGGCGGGCATATTAATTCCGCTGGGGCTGGACCGGCTGGGCTATGATCCGGCAGCTTCGGCGACTGTGTTCGTGACCACAGTGACCGATTGCGTCGGATTCTTCAGCTTCCTGGGGCTGGCCGTCATAATCCTGCTGTAAGCGCCGAAATACGCTTGTAAAATTGGGCTGGTATATGGTTTGCTGTCATTAACCTCGTCAGCTCTGTCCTGCGTCATTTCGGGACAGGCGAAGCGGTGTTTTCCGCTAAGGTCAGGTCAGGGGTCAGGATTCGGGGATGAGAGCGCGTTTGAAGGTCTCCCGCGCGGGGGTCGAGCTCATCAAAAGTTTCGAGGGGCTGCGCCAGACGGCGACGCGCCTGCCCGATGGCCGCTGGACGCTCGGCTATGGCCATACCTTTTCCGCGCGCGAAGGCGCCCGCGTCACGCAGGAAGACGCCGACGCCCTGCTGCGTTTCGACCTGTTGCCGATCGTCGATGCGATCAACAATCTGGTGTTGGTTCCGCTGAATCAAAACCAGTTCGATGCGCTGGTCTCGTTCTGCTTCAATATCGGCGTCGAGAATTTCACCGCCTCAAGCGTGTTGAAACGCATCAACGAAGGCAGGATGAACGAGGCGGCGCAGGCCATGGACGCCTGGCGTTCGGCGGAGTTCAACGGCCAGACCTATGTGCTGGCGCCGCTGATCCGTCGCCGCGCCGCCGAGAAAAACCTGTTCCAGACGCCTGAAAGCGTCGATCCGTCCATGGGACTGGCTATGCGACCCGTGGAGGATGTGTCGGCGTCTCCCGTCTATGAGCCGCAGCCTGCCGCGCGGCAGGTGATCGACCTCAACGCTTCGGTCGCCGCCGAAATGGCGCGTCAGGAAGCGCAGCGCAAAGCCGAGCAGCTTCAGGAGCAGCAGACGCGCGAGGAAGCCGCGCGCCAGGAAGCCTTGCGTCAGGAGGCGATCCGTCAGGCTGAGGCATTGGCGGAAGCGCGCCGCGCCGAGGAAGCGCGTTTGCGCGAAGAGGCGCTGCGCCGTGAACGCGAGCGCCTCGAAGCCGAACAACGCGCGCGCGAACAGGCTGAGCGCGAACGCCAGGAACAAGAACGCGAGCAACATGAACGCCAGGAGCGTGAGCGCCTTGAGCGCGAAGCCGCTGCGCGCCTTGAGGCGGCGCGGCTGGACGCGGAGCGCCGTGAACGCGAGCGGCTTGAGGCTGCCAGAATCGAGGCCGCCAGACTTGAAACGGAGCAACGCGAGCGCACGCGTCAGGAAGCAATGCGGCGCGAAGCCGAGCGTCTGATGGCGGAAAGGCTCGCGGCTGAAAAACTGGCCACGGAGCAACGCGCGCGCGAACAGGCTGAGCAGGAAGAGGCTGCAAGGCAGGAAGAGGCGCGTCGCGAAGCTGAACGTCTTGAGACTGAACGCCGGGAGGGCGAGCGCCTGCAAGCCGAGCGCGCAGATGCGGAAAAGACGCCGCAGGACGATGATATCGAAAAGGCGCGTAAGGCGGAAGCGGCTGCGGCTTTGATGCGACTCTATTCCCCCTATGGCGGCGGATCGCTGGGACGCCCCTTGACCGCGCCGAAGCCGGTGGCGCCTCCGGTGGAGAGTTTCAGCCAGGCTGCGCCATTGACGCCGGCGGCGTCGCAGACCGCGCCTCTTCAGGCGATCCAGTCTGAGGCGGAAGCCGAGGTTGCGACGCCTGAAGCCGAACCGGAGCCAGAGGCGCCGTCCGAACCCGCCGGACCCGTTTTCCAGACCGCCGCCACCATGCCGCCGCCGGTGATTACCGCGCTCAATCCTTATGCGCGTCCGCAGACGCCCCCGCCTGCGCCAGAGACACCCGCGCCAGAACCTGACGTGGTCGAGGTGGCCCGCCCGGAGCCTGTGCGGCTGCCTCCGGACTCGCCGCTGAACTGGCGCGAGCAGTTGCAACGCCCGCTGCCGCAGGATCATCAACCCGTCGCGGCCCATTCGACGCCGAACCTGATGGCGACGCCGGACCTGATGACAGTGCGCGGCGCCAGTCATTTCGATGAAGACTACGGCGATGACGAGGGCTGGACGCTGGACGGCGGGCGCGTCGCGGTGTCGAACGAAGATGAGGCGCCGGAACACGCCAGCCTGTGGACGATGATCGTCTCAACCTTCTGGTGGATCATTATCAGCACCATCGGCCTCGGCTGTCTCGGCGTCGCCGCCGGCGCCTATTATAAGTCCAAGGATCTCACCGTGATCCGCAACGGCGCCTTTGGCGACTATATGACCTGGTCGATCGTGATGGCCGCCATTGGCATATTGTGCGTGTCGATCTCGGTCTGGCTGATCATGCGCCGCCTGGGCGGCCTGCGGGACTAGCCGCAGGGATCAACTACCGCCCTGATCGCGCTGGCGCGGCGGCTCTGAGGCGGTTTCGACGTAGGAATCGTCCGGCGTGAAAGCGGGAATGTCCGGATGGATGCTGCGGCCCGTCTTACGCAGGGTGGTGACAGGCGATTCCAGTTGCGCCAAAGTGGCTACGGTCGCCTGGTAGCCACTCTCGACGGCCTTGTCGTACGCCTTCCAGTCGCGGATTTCGACGCCGTCGGGTTCAGGTATGATCAGCAGGTCGGTCGCGGCGCGCGACACCGCCAGATCGGCGGCGGTGATGATGGTGGCCGAACGCATCATGATCGAGACGATGGGCGGGCCGCGCCGCCAGTCGCCGTGCGCGAACCAGCTTGGCAGATGTTTGGGGATGGCGATGGATTTCGGATCGACGCCGCGCGCCCGCGTCACGTCGATGCCGATCACCGTACCGAGGTGGGTGTTGCGCATCATGGTGGCCGGGAAGGAGCGCATCACGGCGCCGTCGACCAGCACCTGACCGTCATCGACCACGGGCGGCAGCACGCCGGGCAGCGAGATCGAGGCGCGCAGCGCCTTGCGCAGTGAGCCGGTTTTATGCACCTTGATCACGCCGGAGGTCAGATTGGACGAGATACAGAAGAACGGCAGATGGATGTCTTCAATCGCCTGATCGCCAAAATGCTTTTCCAGGCGCTGATCGACCTTACGGCCCGACACCATAGAGACAAATGGAAAGGTGATGTCGTCGAGCGGCGAGGAGGTGACAAAGGCGTCGCGCATCCGCCAGTCGATCTCGCTGTCGTCCCAGCCCAGCGCCAGTCCGGCGGCGATGATCGCGCCCATGGACGAGCCGCACACGAAGTCGATGGGGATATGGGCCTCGCGCAGCGCCTGAATCGCGCCGATCTGCGAAAAGGCGCGCGCGCCGCCGCCGGAAAACACCACGCCGACCGAATGACCGCAGACGATGCGCGCGATCCGCGCCGCATCGGGCAGGGATTCGGTATGGATGTGGAACCAGCGCGTCGGCTTGATGACCTCCAGCCAGGCGCGGGTGCGGCCCTTGACATGCGCCTTCTTCTGGTGGGCCGGATAGGTCAGGATCAGGTCCGGCGCGCGATGCAGCAGCGATTTTTCCCAGGCCGTCGCGCGCGCGTCCGGCGGATGAGATGCGTCGGCGATCAGAAAGACGTGGTCGACCTGCCGCGCGCTGAGCAGGCGCCAATGACTTTCGTGCGACTCGGCGACGTGCAGCACATAGTCGTTGTCGGCCTCGATCTGGCTGAAGGCTTCGGGAGTCGTGCCGTGAAACGTCTTGTCGATGATGGCCACGCGGTAGCCGAGGTCGCGGATCTGGGTCGCGATGCTTTCGACAAAATGCAGGATCGAAAATTCGGTCAACCCGAAGAAGGCGAAGACATTGGGCGTGACATTAGGCGCTTCGCGGCGGGCGCGCTCCATCATCTTGCGCGACAGGGCCATCAAAAGCTCAGGCCTGGAATCGAGCGCATGCAGAAAATCGTCGCGCGGCATGGCCAGCAGATCGGAGTCGCGCAGCGCCATGACGGTCGAGGTATGCTGCGTCCCGGCGATCAGCGACATTTCGCCCACGGGTTCGCCGGGGCGGATTATGCCGATCAGGCTGAGTTCGTCATGATCCTCATCATGGCGGAAGGCCCCCAGACGGCCTGACCGCAACAGATAGAGATGGTCAGAATCATCGCCCGCGCCAAACAGGCGCGAGCCGCCGGGCAGGGAGATAACGCTGGCGCTTTCGCCCAGCGCCGTGCCGAACAGATTTTCGAGCGCTTCCTGCAGCGATGGATTTTTATCAGGCGGCGTGAGACTCACAGTGCGCTTCCTCTCTTAATCGCTATATAGACCCAAGATCGCGACAGCGAAAAGCCGCGTCTTCAGGAGCCTGCCTTCATGAGCGACATCCATCTGGTCAAACTGTGCGTCGGCGCCGATTCCGTCGAGGATCTGCTGCGCTGGGAGAAGGCGCGCGGCGAGGTGTCATGGATTCACACGCGCAATCGTCCGACGCGCGCCGGGGAATTGCTGGATGGCGGCTCGCTGTACTGGGTGATCAAGGGTTCGATTCTGTGTCGCCGCCGCATTGTGACCATTGATTATAACGAGGCGGAGCAACGGTGCCTGATCGGATTAAGCACGGAGCATTTCCCGACCGAAGCCCAGCCGCGCCGCCCGTTTCAGGGCTGGCGCTATCTCAAGGCGTCTGATGCGCCGCGCGATCTCGTCGAGGGCGAGAGCGACCTGCCGCCCGACATGGCGCGGGCGCTGAAAGAGGCGGGTGTATGGTAGGCGTTTAAACCGCGATATTGTCGATCAGGCGCGTCTTGCCCAACCAGAGGGCGGCCAGAAGGCGGCGCGGCTGGTTGGGACGAACCTCGCCCAGCGTATCTGCGTCGCGCAGGGCGATATAATCGATCTGGTCGAAGCCGGCATTTTGCAGGAAGGCGCCGGCGCCGGCGATAGCCGCATCGGCGTCTTTACCCGCCAGCAGGACTGAACGCACATCTTGCAAGGCCTGATGCAGTTTCGGCGCCGCCGTGCGTTCTTGCGGCGACAGGTAGGCGTTGCGCGACGACAGGGCCAAGCCGTCGGTTTCGCGCACGGTCGGATGGCCGATAATGTCGATAGCCATATCGAAATCGCGAACCAGGGCGCGGATCACGGCCAGTTGTTGATAATCTTTCTCGCCGAACACGGCGATGTCGGGACGGACCTGATTGAACAGCTTGGCCACAACTGTGGCGACGCCTGAGAAGAAGTGCGGGCGAAAATCGCTTTCCAGACCGAGCGCGGGACCGGACATCTCGATGCGGCTGACAAAGCCTTCAGGGTAGAGGACGTCCGGCGTCGGCAGATAGACGAGATCGCAGCCGACGCCTTCCAGCAGAGCGACATCGCCCGCCTCATCGCGCGGATAGCGGTCGAGGTCTTCGGTCGGCGCGAATTGCAGCGGATTGACGAAGATCGACACGACCACCTTGTCGGCCAGCGTTTTGGCGTGGCGAACCAGATCGAGATGGCCTTCGTGCAGCGCGCCCATGGTTGGCACAAAGGCCAGTCTTGCGCCGTCCGCACGCAGTTGCGCGACCTGACGCCGAAGTTCGACGAGCGTACGCACGCTGGCGATGCGCGGCAGATGGGCGGAATCGGGCATTCGCGGCTATCCGTATAAAAACCTATGTCATGATCCCGCAAACCGGGATAAAATTCGGGCATTAACCATTCTCTCTAACCGCGATTTAAACGGCGGAGATTAGGATGGCCTTATGACCGATCTAGTCCGTCTTCGTAAAGTGGGGATTGTGTGCGCCGCCGCAAGTCTGGTGTTCGGACTGAGCGCCTGCGACAGCCGCAATCTCAGCGAAAGCTTCGCCGCCATCAAGGCGATCAGGGTTGACGACAGCGCCAACCCGAACGCCGATCAGGATCACAAGAAGGTCGACGCGCGCGACCTGAAGCTGGTCGTCGATACGGCCAAGGCGCTTACCGTCGATACGGGCGGGCTGCTGGCGCAGAAGTCGGGCGGCGAAACGGCGCCGCGCCGACTGGCTATTGATGTCGTCGATCCGCTGAAAATGCCGCCGCCGGACGATGGCGGTCCGTTGCGCGTCCTGCCCGCCGATATCGCCGCCGCCGCGCGCTTGCAGCAGGCGGCGCACGATCTGCCGGATCTGCCTATTCAGATCGCCTCGGCTTCGGATGCGCCTGCAGCGCTGGTTCAGGCCCAGACCGTTCAGGCCCAGACCGTTCAGAAACAGACCGTTCAGAAACAGACCGTTCAGAAACAGGCGGTTCAGGCGGCGACGCGTCTGATTCAGATTGGCTCCTTCTCCAGCATCGGCGCTGCGCGCCAGGCCTGGGATAGCTTACAGGAGCGCTATCCGATCGCCCTGCGTTATAAGGCGCGCTTCCAGCCGATTACCACCGCCGACGGGCGCGCCATGGTTCGGCTCAAGGTTGGACCGGTGGAGGATGCGCAGGCTGAAGCCGTGTGTCAGGCGCTGAGCGTGCGCGATAGCTGGTGCGCAAAAGCCAGCTAGGTTTTGCGATAAAACCCTGCCTTCTCCGATCTGTCGCTGTATAGTGCGAGTCGACTGACCGCATCGGGTCAGGCAGGGGAGCTGCGTATCGGCGTGACTCGTGACCTAAGCATCCGGCATATGCTGTTCGACTCCGCCACCCGGCTGATTCCGCAGATTTTCGGCGTGGTGATGTTCGCCGCCGGCGCCTTGCTGCTGGTTTCGGTGCTGACACCGATCGATCCGGCGGCCTTACCCTATGTCAAAAAATGGCTGCCGCTGGGTCTGGTGGAGTTCTCACACGCCATCGGCGCGGCCATCGGCGTGTTGATGCTGTTTACGGCGCGCGGCCTGTGGGAGCGCATCGACACGGCCTGGTATATGGCCTTGTTCCTGCTGTGCCTTGGGGCGGTGGTGTCGGTGACGCGTGAACTGGCCCTGACCAACGCCGTGCTTTTGACCATCTGCGCCCTGTTGCTGATCCCCTGTAAGGACGCGTTTAACCGGCGTTCGCACCTGATGTCCCTTTCGGTCAACTGGGTATGGATCGGCCTCAGTCTCGGCACATTGGCGGGCGTGGTCTGGGTCGGCTTCTATATTTATCAGCACGTGCCCTATGCGCGGTCGATGTGGGTGAACTTCTCCTATCACGCCTCGGCGGCGCGGTTTCTGCGCGCCCTGGTGGTGATGGCGGTGACGGTCACGATCCTGATCCTGTACCGCCTGTTCGGCATCGCGCGCCAATTGCCGCCGGAACCGGACGAGGGCGATATGGAGCGGCTCAAACAGGTGGTGGCGGACGCATCCAACCCCCAGGCCTGGCTGGCCTTTTTGCGCGACAAGCATATCCTTTGGAACGACGATCAGAGCGCCTTTATCATGTACGGCGTCTCCGGCAATCAATGGGTCGTGATGGGCGAGCCGGTTGGCGCTAAGGCGGAGACAGAAGCCCTGTGCTGGCGGCTCAAGGAGATGGCCTCGCTGAGCAATGCGCGTCTGAGCTTTTACCAGATCAGTCCGCGTCTTTTGCCTCTGATGATCGATCTTGGCCTTGTGCCTTACAAGATCGGCGAGGAGGCGGTGGTCGATGTGCGGAGTTTCGATCTGGCGGGCAAGAAGGGTTATGGTCTGCGTCAGGTCATGCGTCGCTTCGAGGGCCTTTGCGCCAGTTTCGAGGTGATTGCGCCGGAGGATCTGGCGCCGCATATGGCGCGGTTGCGCGACATTTCCGATGCCTGGCTCAAGGCCAAGTCAGGCAAAGAAAAAGGTTATTCTCTCGGCAGTTTTCAGGACGACTATATGCGCCTGACGCCGGTGGCTGTGCTGCGCATCGAGGGGCGGATCATGGCCTTCGCAAATCTGTGGCCGACTTCGGACCGGGCCCTGCTGACGCTTGATCTGATGCGGTACGATCCGGCCTCGCCGCCCGGCGTGATGGATTATCTGTTCCTGCAACTGATCTTTTATGCGCGCGATAGCGGTTATCAGCACTTTTCTCTGGGGTTGGCGCCGCTGGCGGGGTTGCAGGCGCGACCCTTATCGAGCGCGTGGCCCAAACTGGCCGCATTGATCTGGGAGATCGGCGGCGAATTCTATAATTTTGAGGGTTTGCGCGCCTATAAGGAAAAATTCCGTCCCGACTGGGAGCCGCGCTATTTCGCCGTACCGGGGTTGGAGACCGCGCTGGTTCCTGCGTTGATGGCGGTTGCGGCGCTGGGGGGCAAGGCGCCGAAGGCGCCGCCGCATGCGAATCAGGCGGTCTGAGCCACAGAAATAGCGCGCGCAAAGGCCAATCCTGCGGGCGACAC
>DATMTF010000410.1:0-3793 GCA_035565015.1 Asticcacaulis sp.
ACCCACCCGATCATGAGCGACCTGATGTACACGACCGCCCCGGCCCCGAAAGCGGGCATTCTCGATATCGCCGCCTATGTCGGCGGTAAGTCGAAGATCGAGGGCGTCGCCGAGCCGATCAAGCTGTCCTCCAACGAAAACGCGCTCGGCTGCTCGGCGAAAGCCGTCGAGGCGTTCGAGGCGGCCAAGGCGAAGCTGTTCCGCTATCCCGACGGTCACGCCAACGCCCTGCGCGAGGTGGTCGCCGCCTATCACGGGCTTGAGGCCGAGCGGCTGGTGTTCGGCAATGGCTCGGACGAGGTGTTCGCGTTCCTCAATCAGGCCTGGCTGGAGGCTGGCGACAATATCGTCACCGGCGAGCACGGTTTTCTGGCCTACCGCATCTCGGCTTTGGCCTGTCAGGCCGAGGTGAAGCTGGCGCCGGAACCCGATCAGCGCGTCGAGATCGATGCTCTGCTGGAGCTGGTCGATGACCGGACAAAAATCGTCTATATCTCCAACCCGGCCAATCCGACCGGCACATGGAACACGCCGGAGGAGATCGCGGAGTTACGCGCGCGTCTGGCGCCGCACATCCTGCTGGTGATCGACGAGGCCTATGCCGAATTTGTCGATGAGCCGAGCTGGGCCAGCGCCTTCGATATGGCGAGGACGTCCGATAACATCATCGTCACGCGCACCTTCTCGAAGATTCACGGTCTGGCCGGTCTGCGCATCGGTTTCGGCTATTGCCCGAAGCCGGTGGTCGCGGCGCTGGAGCGCATCCGCCTGCCGTTCAATGTCAACCTGCCCGCTCAGGCCGCCGCCATCGCCGCCTTGCAGGACGCCGCCCATATCGAGGCGTCGCGTCAGCATGTCCTGACCTGGCGGCCGCGTCTGGTGCAGGAAATCCGCGCCATGGGTCTCGATGTGCGCAATTCGGCCGGTAATTTCGTGCTGATCCATTTCCGCGACGGCGATGAGGCGGCGCGCGCCAATGCGTTCCTGATGTCGAAGGGACTGATCGTGCGGCATGTCGCCAATTACGGCTTGCCGCAGGCTCTGCGCGTCACGGTCGGCAAGGATGAGGAGAACCGCGCGTTTCTGGATGCGCTGAGCGAGTTCGCTAAAGGTTTGAAGCCAAAGGTTTGAAGTAAGAAACCCCACCACCATTGGCTGCGCCAATGGTCCCCCTCCCCAGTAAACTGGGGAGGCATGAGATTTGGCTTACCTCGCTCTCCTGCTTCATCCTGTCGCAGCGTGGGCCATTCCGGGCATTGGCGTTTTGCGCTAAGGCCCTTATATTGGCTTCCTTCTTTCTGCGCACAGAGACCTTATGCCCGATCAATCCGCATCGCCCGTTCCCCGCGTCGCCTTCGGTCAGGGGCTGTTGAAGGACGCCTGGTGGTTTGCGGCCCTCAGCGGCGATCTGGTTGCGGGTAAGCTGCAACGCTATGTCATCCTTGGCGAGCCGGTGCTGCTGGCGCGCGATCTGGACGGCAAGGCCTATGCGATCCGCGACATCTGCCCGCACCGCGCCGCGCCTCTGTCGGCGGGGGAGATGGTCCGTGACGCCACGAAAAGCAAGAATGGGGGCGGCGGCTGCGTCGTGCAATGCCCCTATCATGGCTGGACCTTCGACACGTCGGGAACCTGCGCGTCCGTGCCGTCCTTGACCTCGGATCAGACGATGGATGTCGAGCGCATCAAGGTGCGCCGCTATGAGGTGCGCGAACAGCAGGGCATGGTCTGGATCTGGATCGCCGCCGATGCGCGCCGCCCGACGGAACCGGACCATGAGCCGCCCGTCCTGCCCGGCGTGGTCGGCGGCAAACCCATCATCGTCGAGCGCATGGATTTCGACAGCCATATCGACCATGCGGTCGTCGGCCTGATGGACCCGGCGCACGGGCCATACGTGCATCAGCAATGGTGGTGGCGCTCGTCCAAGAAGCAGTTGGAAAAGTCCAAGGCGTTCGAGCCGCGTGAGTTCGGTTTTGCGATGGCGCGGCACCGCCCATCGTCGAACAGCCGCGCCTACAAGATCTTAGGCGGCGCGCCCGCGACCGAGATCACCTTCCGCCTGCCCGGCATCCGCTATGAGCATATCGAGATCGGCGACAAACAGGTGCTGGGCCTGACCTGCCTGACCCCGATCGACGAGACGAAGACGCGCATTACGCAGATCTTCTGGTCCGATCACGGCATTTTCCGCTTCATTGCCCCGATCTTCCGCTTCGGCGCCAGGGCCTTCCTGAAACAGGACGGCGATATGGTCAATCTGCAGAATGAGGGGCTGAAATACGACCCGTCGCTTCTGTGGATCGACGACGCCGACACCCAGGCCAAATGGTATCAGGCGCTGAAAAAGGAATGGCTGGCCTCACGCGCCGAACATCGGGCCTTCGTTAATCCGGTCAAGCCCGCCACCTTGAAGTGGACGAGCTAGGACGGATCGACATCAACGACCATGCGGCTTCCTGCGCCTTCTCCCCCATTGACGGGAAAGGACATCCACAGATGACGCAGATCAGAAGGATTAAGGGATTTAACCACAAAAACGGAGTTCGGCGCAGCCAAAGCACGGATGATGGCCTTCGGCCATCTGCACGGACAAGGAAAGGCGCAGGACTTTCCGCGCTCATCTCTTGTCCGTGTACGCCGCGAAAGCGGTGGTCCGTGAGGATGGCCAAAGGCCATCGTCAGTGGTTAAATCCTTTCCTTAATCTGAGCGAGTCATCTGCGTCATCTGCGGATATATCCGCTTTCCGTCAAGCGCGATCCGCGTCCTGAATGTCGATCGGACCTAGGCCTTTGGCTTGAGAAAGCCGTGCATGTCCAGCCAGCGCACGAATTCGTCGAACCAGCCGGTGCTGGTCGTCGGTTTCGGATACATGCCGAAACCGTGGCCGCCCTGCTCGAACAGGTGGAATTCGACCGGGCGTTTGGCGGCGCGCCAGCTATCGATAAGGCCATAGCCGCCATTGCCGAAGAAGGGATCGTCGGCGGCCAGCGCCACGAACAAAGGCGGGGCGTCCGCCGGAACCTTGACCGGCGCCAGCGGGCCGTAGATTTCGCCAAGGAAGGCCGGTTTGGCGTCCTGACCGTAAAGCTCGGTCGCCAGGGTCAGCATGGCGCCGGCGGAAAAACCCACCATGCCGATGCGGTCGGGATCGACATGCCATTCGGCGGCGCGCGAACGCACCAGGGCGAAGGCGGCGCGGGCGTCGGCGATCTGCGGCGCCAGGGCGGCGGCGGGGTCTTGCTGCTGCGGCGGCGGCCCCTTGGCGCCGGAGAATAAGGCTTTCATCGCCGCCTCAAAGCCCGGCATGTCGGCGGGGGTCGGATGCAGGCGGTATTTCAGCACGAAGGCCGCCACGCCCTTCGCCGCCAGGGCGCGCGCCACGTCCCAGCCCTCATTCTGCATCGACAGTGTCATGAAGCCGCCGCCCGGCGCCACGATGGCGGCGGCGCCGGTGGCCTTTTCCGCATCGGGCAGGAAGGGCGTCAGGGTGGCGACCGAAACATTGCGGGCGAACACGCTGCCATACTGTTTGTGCCACGCCTCCGGCGCGGTCGCGCCGGGCAGCGGGCCGGTGTCCAGCGTAATGGCGCCGGGCTGCGCCGGCGTCGGGATCGGCGTCATCGTATCGTCGAGCGCAAAGGCGGGCGCAGCAACGAAAGCCGCCAGCGCCGAAACGGCGAAGCTCCGGCGCGTCAAAGACGTAGTGGCCATAATATATTTCCCTGTAGAGCGATCCGCATGATGCAGATTCATTAGAGCGTTTCCCCAAAAAGCGGTTCCACTTTTTGG
>DATMTF010000411.1:0-2201 GCA_035565015.1 Asticcacaulis sp.
CCGCTTCGGCGGCGTCCGCCCCGGCGGCTCTGGCCGCCTTGACCACATCATGCAGGCGCGTTTGCGCCGTCGACAGCTCGTCACTTCGCGTTTGCAACATGAAAAATCTATAGGCCCGCCCTTGGTGCGAAAGCAAGTCTCGTTTGTGACAAATCATCCGGGATGCATGTGTATAAAAATGTGCGAAGCTTAGGGATTTTTTCAGTCCTGGCGGTTATCTTTCACCGGAAAAGATCGGACAAAGGTTAGGAAGACGCATGTTTCTGCGTTGGCGTCATGAGGTCTACAGTCGGCTGCCAGCCCTGCGCCGCAACCCGTCGCCGCAACTGCGCTGGTCCAGCCAGACCGAAGAGGCCGAGGCGATGAAGCCGATCGTGCGGCAATACTGCCTGATCACCGGTCTCTACTATCCATTTGTCGTTGCGGACCGCTTCATTAATGAACACGGCGCGGCCCTGATGGTGATGCTGCCGGTTACGCTCGCCGCCATGATGTTCGCCTTCTATGGCTGGTTCGCCTTGCGCAAGCCGACCTCGCGTCGTCGCCTGCTGACGATCAATCTGAGCCTGAACCTGCTGCTGTACCTAAATCCGGTGGCCTTTCAGCTCCTGCATTTCACGCGCGAGCGTCTGGTCTATTTTCTCTTCCTGATCTTCATCTACGCCGTCACCGGCGTCAGTCTGTGGGCCGTGGCGCTCAGCGTCGGCGTCGCTCTGGCGACCCTGATTGCGTTTGGCGTCCTGGGGCCGGGCGCCGTTTCGACCAATAGCGGCATGCTGATGCTGATCATCATTCCGGTGATCGTGCTGATCTTCAATTCAATCCGCACCAGCATGCTGCAGGCGATCCGCGCTCAGGTCGTGGCGGAGGGCATGCGCAACGAGGCGCAGAAGCTGGCTGATTGCGACGCCTTGACCGGCCTGCCCAACCGGCGCAGCTTTTTCACCGCCTTCGAGGCGGCGCGCGCGGCGGGGCGGGGCTTCGATCTGCTGCTGGTCGATCTCGACGGCTTCAAGCCGATCAACGACATTTACGGTCACAGCGTCGGCGACGCCCTGCTGATCGACGTCGCGGCGCGCCTGCGCGAGGTGTGCGGCGAGGCGGCGACGCCGTCGCGTATGGGCGGCGACGAATTCGCCATCCTGACGCATGCGGCGATGAGCGACGACGCGCTGGAAGTCCTGGGCGCGCGCCTGTGCGAACGGCTGCGCGAAACCTATCTGCTGGGCGGGGTCACGGCCAATATCTCGGCCTCGCTCGGCATGACGCATGCCGACGATCCGGGTATGAGCGCGTCGCACTGTCTTGAACGCGCCGATTACGCGCTCTATTTCGCCAAGCAGAACCTGCGCGGCGCGCCTGTGGTGTTCACCGCCCGTCACGAAGCCGACATGCGCAATTTCAACCTGGTCGACCAGACCCTGCGCAACAGCGACCTCGACCACGAGCTGTCGATCGTCTTTCAGCCGCAGGTCGATGTCACGGACGGGCGTACGGTCAGTTTCGAGGCGCTGGCGCGCTGGGACAGCGTCAAGCTCGGTCCGGTGCGGCCCGACATCTTCATCCGCGCCGCGGAGCGCTCCGGTCTGATCACCGACATTACCCTGCATCTGCTGCAAAAGGCGCTGCGCCGCGTCGCCGACTGGCCGGTGGACACGCGCGTTTCGTTCAACCTGTCGGCGCGCGACCTGCGCTCCGGCCTGTCGATCGACAACATTATCCGCACCGTGCGCGAGTCCGGCGTCGATCCAAGCCGGATCGAGTTCGAGATCACCGAAACCGCCATGCTGTCCGATTTCGAGCAGGCGTGCGAAGCCCTGTCGCGGCTCAAGGCGATGGGCTGCCGCATCGCGGTCGACGATTTCGGCGCCGGTTACTCCAGCTTCAGCTATATCCACCGCCTGCCGGTCGATAAGATCAAGATTGACCGCAGCTTCGTCGTGCAACTGGTGTCGCATCCGTCGGCCATCCAGATCGTCAAGACCATTATCGAACTGGCGCGCAACCTCAATCTCGACTGCGTGATCGAAGGCGTTGAAACGAAAGACGAAATGGACAAGCTGCGCCAGGTGCGCGCCCGCTATGTGCAGGGCTATCTGTTCTCAAAACCGCTGCCCGCCACGGAAGTGTCCGCCTGGCTGGCGATGGAGCAGACGCGGATCGCGGTTTAAGAGGGCGACCGCGAAAGACACAAAATTTCC
>DATMTF010000412.1:0-6109 GCA_035565015.1 Asticcacaulis sp.
CGAAAGAACCGAAAAAGCCGTTCAATCCCGCCAAATTCTTCACCGAGGTTCGTCAGGAAGGCCGTAAGATCACCTGGCCGAGCCGCAAGGAGACCTGGATCACGACCGTCATGGTGCTGATCATGGTCGTGCTGGCCGGCGTTTTCTTCTATGCGGTTGATGGCGCTTTGGGCTATCTGACCAGCTTCCTGACCAAGCTCGGACAATAAGACCGGATAAGGACGAATATCTATGTCAAACGCTGCTTCCAACGCTGCTCCGACCGATGCGGTTGTCTCCAATCCGAACCACAAGTGGTACATCGTCCACGCCTATTCCAACTTCGAGAAGAAGGTGGCGGAATCGTTGCGCGAACAGGCCAGATCGCGCGGTCTTGATGACAAGTTCTCCGAAATCCTCGTGCCGACCGAAGAGGTGGTCGAGGTCCGGCGCGGGCGCAAGTTCAATTCGGAGCGCAAATTCTTCCCCGGCTATGTGCTGGTGAAGATGGAGATGACCGACGAGGCCTATCACCTGGTCAAGGATACGCCCAAGGTCACCGGCTTCCTCGGTTCGGGCCTGAAGCCCATGCCGGTGTCGCAGCGCGAGGTCGACCGCATCCTCGGCAGTTCGGCGGCCTCGGTCGAACGTCCGACCCCGGTGCTGTCCTTCGACATCGGCGAAAAGGTCAAGATCACCTCCGGCCACTTCGCCTCGTTCGACGGCGTGGTCGAAAGCGTCGATCAGGAACACGCCCGGCTGCGTGTCTCGGTGTCCATCTTCGGCCGCGCCACCCCGGTCGATCTGGAATATGCTCAGGTGGAAAAGACGGCCTGACAGCCACGCCCGTTTTAAGGCTTAAAAACGCTCCGGTCCGCCGGAGCGTTTTTTGTTTGCGGTAAGTCAGGCTTTGTCCCTGTCGTTGGAGACGTGGACGCATTGTGCAAACCGGCGATAGTGGTAGCGTGCGATGATCCTGAATATCTGTGTCATCTATGGATCAAAAGCCGACAACGGTTTTCGAGAAGGCGAGTCGCGCCGCTGTCGAAAACGTCCGTTTCGGATTTAGACTACCCTTTTTTCATCGCCTTCCGTTGCGCCTCCACGGCGGCCTTGAGGTCGTCCATCTTGGCGCCGTTGATCGCCTGATCGCCGACGACGAAGGTCGGGGTGCCGGTGATGTTGAGGTCGGCGCCGAGGTTCATCACCTTGTTGATATGCTCGCGCGCAGCGTCCGATTTCATGAAGGCGTGCGCCTTGTCGACGTCCAGCCCGGCCTTGGCGGCCAGATCGTCGAGCGCGTCGAGGTTTTCGGCCTTCGTGGTCATCAGCGCGTAGTGCATCTGGGCGTACTTGCCCTGCTGAGCGGCGGCCAAGGCGTAAGCGGCCAGCAGCGGCGAGTTCTGGTTGATGACCGGATATTCCTTGACGATGATGGCGACGTCCGGGTTCTGCGTCAGATAGTCTTTCAATTCGGGCGTCGCGGCGCGGCAGAATGTGCAATTATAGTCGAGGAACTCCACGATCTTGACCGGCGCCTTGGGATTGCCCAGCACCGGATCGCTGGCGTCGTTGAACAGCGAGTCGTGGTGCGATTTGACGCCATCGGCCAGAGCCTGTTCGGCCTTGGCCTGCATCTGCGCGTTCAACTTGTCCGAGGCGTCCTGCAGCATGTCGGGGCGGCTAAGCAGGGCTTCGCGCACCATCCATGTCCGCACCGGCGGCGCGACATAGGGGGCGGCGGCCAGCACGACGGCGAAGACGGCGAGACCGACCGCGATATTAGCCTGACTGAAAATATCGCGCAGCGGCGCGGGTCTGGACTCAGGTTCGGACAAGGGAAAAACTTTCGTATCAGGGATGGCGGCGCTTGGTTTCGCCGTCGACCGGGGCGATGCCCAGTTCGGAGGAGGTGGTCATGACGATGTCGCGGGCGCGGCGGAATTCCGGCGATTGCGGATCGAAATATTTTTGCGACCAGACCGCCGAAGTGCGCGCGGCGTTGTAGTCGCCTTCATAAAACTGCGCCTCGGCGGTGGCCAGCCGCGCCAGGCCCGGTTGCTTCAGCGCGTCATAAGCCTGCGCCAGTTGCTCCCATGCGAAGCCGTCATCCTCTTCGTATTTAATGGATTCCTGCAGGTGCTGCACGGCTTCGTTAAGGTCGTCCTTGTCGCCGATGGCGATCAGGGTCTGGCCGAGATTGAGCTGCAGCAGGGCCGCTGTCGGCATCAGTTCCACCGATTTCTCGTGCGCAGGCTTGGCCAGTTGCGGGCGGCCGGTTTCAAAATAGATCTGGCCCTTCAACTCCCATAGATAGGGATTGTCCGGGTTTTCCTGAATCAGCGCGTCGAGATCGCTCAGCGCCTTATCCCAGTTGCCCTGTTTATAGGTGGCGATGACGCGGGCATAGCGCGCGGCGAAGCTGTGATCGGTTTCGGGGTAGAGCTGGAATGTCTTGATCGGATCGTCGAGGAACCCGGCCAGTTTGGCCTTGACGATCTTGAACTGCGCGATCACCGCCGGATCGTCGGGCGTGTTGTAGTGCGGCTGCTTTTTGGCAAAATCGGTCAGGGCCTGGATGCGTTCGCGCGACAGGGGGTGCGTGCGGAAGAATTCGTAACGCTCGGCGTGGCTGAAGGTTTCGACGTTTCTGAACTTGTAGAAGAAATCGACCAGGCCCTTGCCGGACATGCCGGCCTTTTCCATCGCCTTGACGCCAGCGACATCGGCGGCGGATTCTTCGGTCTGCATATAGTGCAACTGGTTCAGGGCGCCGAAGGTGGTCGAGGAAGCGGCCAGTCCCATGCCCGCATCGGGCGCGCCCGCCAGAGCGGCGACAATGCCGAGGCCAAGCGAAATCGCCATTGGCGCGCGTCCGGCGCGTTCGATCTCGTCGGTGCGCATCATGTGGCCGCCGCTTAAGTGGCCGGTTTCGTGCGCGATGACGCCGAACAACTGATTGGGGTTATCGGCCTCCATGATCAGGCCGGTGTTCAGGCCGATGACCAGGCGGAAGGTCGAAAAGGCGTTCAGGTCGCTGGAGGCGATTAGCAGATAATGCACGTCGTCGGGATTGAGACCGGCGGCGGCCAGAACGGGCCGTGTCTGCGTCTTGAGGAAGGTTTCGATCTCGGTGTCGCGGATCACGCTTTGCGAGTCGGGGTCGATGTCCTGAGCGGAAGCGGTCAGCGGCGTCACGAGCAGGTTCAGGGACAGGCTGGCGCAGGCCCCAAGCAGAAGACCTTTGCGCCAGACGGGCGGCGACAGGCGTAGCACACGGATCAGGTAGGCGCGAAAACCTTGCATCGCGAAGACCTTACAGCAAGCGGTTACAGGAAACCAGTGTGTCCGATGTAAGCGGCAAGCGTGACAAATCTAGGGCGCGTACGCAAGAAAAGGAAAGGGCGGACCCGAAGATCCGCCCTTTAGCAGGCTTAGCGACGCCACCAGCCGCGTTTCGGCTTTTCCGGCGGTGCGGAAATTTCCGCCGGGTCCGGTTCGGATTGAGCTGGTTCCGCTGCGACGGTTTCCAACATCTTTTCCGGCTCCGGCGCTGGCGCAGTTTCGGCGATGACCGCATCGGGAGCGGGCGCCGCTGGTTCGGCCGCCGGTTCGGCTTCCACCGCTTTCTTGCGGGTGCGGGTGCGGCGCGCAGGCTTGGCGGGAGCTTCGGTTTCAGGCGCGGCCTCAATGGCGATAGGCGCGGCTTCCGCAACAGGTTCAGCGGGCGTCTCGACCGTTTCCGGCGCGGCTTCGGCTTCCGGCGCAGCCTTGCGACGGCGCGAAGGCCGCGGACGCTTCGGCGCAGGCGTCTGGGCGGCGTCTTCGGGCGTCAGCGAGATCGGTTGCGTCGTCGCTTCACCGAGCACGCTGACAGTTTCGTTCACGATCTCTGTGACAGGCGCCGCAGGTTTGGGCGCAGAGTCGCTACGCGGCGCATCACCCTGCTGGCGCTGTTGCTCCTCGAACGGGTCGATCCAGACATAGGGCGCCTCCAGCGACGGCGTGCGGGCGCGTATCCAGGAATAGGTCTCGCGCGGGCGACCATCGAAGCCGGAGCGGCGACCGCCGCGGCGTCCCCGACGGCGGCGGCCCTTGCGGAAGCCGTTTTCGTCGGTTTCGTCCTCGTCTTCGCCGTCTTCATCCGGCGCCGCAGCGCGCTCTTCCGGCTCGGCGCGGTCGCGATCCTTGCCGCCGCGACGACGGCGGCGGCGACGGCCACGGCGGTCGTCGCGGTCTTCGCGCTCCTCCGTCCGGGCGGAGGCTTCGTCGTCGTCCGTATCCTCGCGCTCAATGTCGGCGTCGTCTTCGGCCTCGTCCTCGACCTCTTCGTCGATTTCCGGCTCGAAGGCGATCGGTTCAGGCCGCACGGGCGGCGTGAAATCGACTTCGTCGGCATGGACCGTGCGCACGATCTGAATGTCGGTCTGGCCCATATCGGCGTCGATCTCGACATTGACCTTCAGGCCCCATTCCAGGCGCAGCTTGGCGAGATGGACCTGCTTTTCGTTGAGGACGTAGAGCGCGACGGCCACGGGCAATTTGACCGTGATGGCGCCGGCGCCGTTCTGCATCGCCTCCATGTCGATGGCGCGCATCGCCGACAGGGCGGCGGAATCGACCGAGCGGATGCGGCCCGTGCCTTCGCAGTGCGGGCAGACGATCGTGGTGCCTTCCAGGAAGCCGGTGCGACGGCGCTGGCGGCTGATCTCCATCAGGCCGAAGCCGGAAATCTTGCCCATCTGGATGCGGGCGCGATCTTCGGCCAAAGCGTCCTTGAGCTTCTTTTCGACCGCGCGGTTGTTCTTGGCCTCATCCATGTCGATGAAGTCGATGACGACAAGACCGGCCAGGTCGCGCAGGCGCATCTGGCGCGCGGCTTCCTCGGCGGCCTCCAGATTGGTCTTGAGCGCGGTCGCCTCGATATTGCGCTCTTTCGTCGACTTGCCGGAATTGACGTCGATGGCGACCAGGGCTTCGGTCTGGTTGATGACCAGATAGCCGCCCGATTTCAGCGGCGCGATCGGCGAATAGATTTTCGAGATCATGTCCTCGACGCCGTAGCGCGCGAACATCGGGGCGTTGGCCTTGTAAAGCTGGATCTTCTTCGCCTGGGACGGCATGATCATGCGCATGAAGTCCTTGGCGCCGCGATAGCCGTCCTCGCCCTCGACCAGCACGCCGTCGAAATCCTTGTCGAACAGGTCGCGGATCGCGCGTTTGACAAGATCCTCCTCCTCGTAGATCAGGGCCGGCGCGTTCGATTTCAGGGTATTATCGCGGATCGTCTCCCAGACGCGCAGCAGATAGTCGTAGTCGCGCTTGATCTCGATCTTGGTGCGTTTGGCGCCGGCGGTGCGCACGATCAGACCCATGCCGTGCGGCACGTCGAGCGAAGCGACCATGGTCTTCAGGCGTTTGCGGTCCGTCGCATTGGTGATCTTGCGCGAAATGCCGCCGCCGCGCGCGGTGTTCGGCATCAGCACGCAATAGCGACCGGCCAGAGACAGATAGGTGGTCAGGGCCGCGCCCTTGTTGCCGCGCTCTTCCTTGACGACCTGAACCAGCAGGATCTGGCGGCGCTTGATGACTTCCTGAATCTTGTAGCGGCGGCTCAGGAGCTGGCGCAGGCGACGCTCTTCGTCGGGCAGGTCGTCGCCTTCGTCCTCGTGATGATGGTCGTCATCTTCCGCGTCGTCGCCATGAGCTTCGGCCTTGTCGCCATTGCCCTTGCTCTGGGCCTGAGCAAGCTCGGCCATCAGCCTTTCGCGGTCAGCGACCGGGATCTGATAGTAGTCAGGGTGAATTTCGTTGAAGGCGAGGAAGCCGTGCCGGTTGCCGCCGTACTCGACGAAGGCGGCTTGCAGGCTGGGCTCGACGCGGGTGACCTTGGCGAGATAGATATTGCCGCGCAATTGCTTGCGGGCGTGGCTTTCGAAATCAAATTCCTCGACGCGGGATCCGTTCATCACGACGACGCGGGTTTCTTCCGCGTGCGTCGCGTCTATCAACATGGTTTTGGGCATTAAAGACGTCTCCGTAGCGCTCGGACGCCACTCGGCGCGCGGCGCAAGGGCCGGCGGGTATGAGGGCGGGGCGCTGTTGGGTGGGGTAAGGGGGCGCGCGCATG
>DATMTF010000413.1:0-6583 GCA_035565015.1 Asticcacaulis sp.
TATTTCCCACGTATCCGTGATAAAAATATCTTCGTCACTGGCGTGCTCAAACACGATTGTGGCGTTTTCGGACAGCCAGTTCCCGTCGATCAACGCCGCCAGCGCCTTCTCGCCCAGCCCCTTGTGATAGGGCGGATCCAAAAAGACGAGATCGAAAACTTCTGATGGCCCGCCGGGGCGTTGCCCCAGTTGCGTGGCGTCGCGGCGATGTACGCGCGTGGTTCCGAACAGGCCGAAGGTTTCGACATTGTCGCGGATGGCGCCGCGCGCTTCATCGTCGGTCTCGACAAACAGACAGAAGGCGGCGCCGCGCGATAGGGCTTCGAAGCCGAGCGCCCCCGATCCGGCGAAAATGTCCATAACGCGCGCGCCCTCCAGAGCCGACGCCCAGTCGGCATGAGCCAGCACATTGAAGATCGCTTCGCGCGCGCGGTCGGAGGTCGGGCGCGTATTGCGTCCGTCCGGCGCCGTCAGGGCGCGCCCCTTGAACTCTCCGCCGACAATCCGCACGGGCTAGCCTCTCGGCTTGCGCGGACCGGAAGGCTTGCCCGCGAACGACTTGCCGCCGGGCTTACCGCCATAGGGCTTGCCGCCCGGCTTGCTGCTGAAAGACGACTTGTCGCCAAATGAACGGTCGCCGCCTTCGCCTTTCGGCGCGCGCGTCCGCTCGCGATTTTCCGGACGCGGCGTCCACTTGCCGTCGCTACGCTCCGGGCGTTTCCAGCCTTGCCCTTCGCTGTGCTCCGGGCGCGACCTGCTTTGTCCTTCGCTACGCTCCGGACGGGGCGTCCATTTACGCTCTCCGTTTTCAGCGCGCGGCTGGCCCTCGTCTCTCGGCTTGTAGGCCTTTTTGGCGCCGGGGCCGAATTCAGTCTTGGCGCGTTCATAGGCCCCGGCTTCATCGAGATCGCGGCGGGGCATGAAACCGCGTTCCGGACGCGCGGCGCCAGCAGCTTTTCCGCCGAAGTCCTTACGCGGTTTGTAAGCGCGCTCACCGCTTTCGCTGCGCTCCGGACGTTTCCAGCCCTGTCCTTCGCTACGTTCTGGACGTTTCCAGCCTTGCCCATCGCTGCGCTCCGGACGTGACTTGTATTGTCCTTCGCTGCGCTCCGGACGCGACCTGTTTTGTCCTTCGCTGCGCTCCGGACGGGGCGCCCACTTGCGCTCGCCCTGCGCACGGTCGCCAAAATCCGCACGCGGTTTAAATTCGCGCGGCTTGAATTCGCGTTGCAGGCGGCGGTCGCGGCTCTCGCCGTCGCCTTCAAAGCGCGGGCGCTCATCGAAGTCGCGATCCTTGAACTCGCGGCGGTCCTCAAAGGCGCGGCGCGACTTGGTCGGCTTGCGCGCCTCATCGCCCTTGCCGGCGCCAAAGCGGTCGCCGCCCGCGCGACGCCCGACCGGCTTGCCGTCAGCACTGGTCGCATCACGGGAAGACCGGCCCGGCGTGCGGGTCTGTGACGCGCCTTCCGGCGGCAGATTACGCAGCTCGATCACATCGCCCAGCAGCTCGCGGATCACGCGCGGCCCGACCTCCTCGACATCGCCGGGCTCCAGATTACCGAGCTGGAACGGGCCGTAGGCGAGACGGATCAGACGGTTGACCTTGAGACCGATCGACTCCAGCACTTTGCGGACTTCGCGATTCTTGCCTTCGGTGATCGATACGGTCAGCCAGACATTGGCGCGCCCGTCGGCCTTTTCCGCCACCTTGTCGAGCGAGGCCTCCATCGGGCCATAGATCACGCCATCGACGGTCGTGCCGTCCTTGAGGCGGTCGAGGCGCGCCTGCGTCGTATGGCCAAGGGCGCGGGCGCGGTAGCGGCGCACCCAGCCTGATGACGGCTTTTCCAGCGCCCGCGCCAGTTCGCCGTCATTGGTCAGCAGCAGCAGGCCTTCGGAATTAAGATCGAGCCGCCCGACGCTGATCACGCGCGGCAGACCGGCGGGCAGTTTGTCGAACACGGTCGAGCGCCCTTCCGGGTCGCGATGGGTCGTGACCAGGCCGACCGGCTTGTGATACCGCCACAGGCGCGTCGGTTCGGCCTTGCCGATCACCTGACCGTCCACCGTGATTACGTCTGTCGCTTTAACCAGCACGGCGGGCGTATCGAGGATGCGGCCATTGACCGCGATCTTGCCCAGCCCGATCAGCCGCTCGACCTCGCGGCGTGAGGCCAGCCCCGCGCGCGCCAGCACCTTGGCGATGCGTTCGGACGGCTTGGCGTCCTTGGCGTCAGGCTTCTTTTTGTCGGTCTTCTTGCGTTCCGGCTTGCCTGCCGCGTCGCGCGCCTCGCGCAATTCCTGCGGCATGTAGAGGTGACCGTCCGCCATATCCTGCGCGTCCTGTTGCGCTTTCAACTCCTGCGCCGTCGGCTCGCGCGGGGTTTCGGCTTCGTCACGCTCTCCAGCGTTACTGTCTTGGGTCACGTCGATGACTCTTTCTAAATTACGGCAATCGCCTTTTTGCTTGACGCCGCGTACGGGAAACGTCTTTTGAAAACATGGCCGATGAGGACAGGTTCCCAGACGATGACGCCCTGATGCAGGCGGCGTTAGACCAGGCGCACAAAGCGGCTCTGGCCGGTGAAGCGCCGATTGGCGCTTTAATCTTCGATCCGTCAAGTAAAACCATTGTAACAGCGCAAAGAAATTCGCCGATCGCGCTGCATGATCCGTGCGCCCATGCCGAGATTCTGGCCCTGCGCGCCGCCGGACAGAAGCTTGGCAATTACCGTCTGACGGGCCTGTGGCTGTACGCCACGCTGGAGCCGTGCGCCATGTGCGCGGGCGCCATCAGCCATGCGCGGATCGGTCGCCTCATCTATGGCGCCGACGACGCCAAGGGCGGCGCCGTCGCGAATGGTCCGCGCTTTTTCGCGCAGCCCACCTGTCACTGGCGCCCTGAGGTCGCATCGGGCGTACTGGCCGAAGACAGCGCCGCATTGCTCAGGGATTTTTTTCGCGCCCGACGGAAAAAAGGTTCAAATGCCGCGCCGGATGAGGTCTAACGACAGTTATGCAAAGCTTCGACTTCGGCCCTGTTCAGGGCTTTCTCAATACCCTGAGCCAGCAGGCCCAGCAATACTGGCGGCATCTGGCGGAAAAGCCTGACTTCTTCGCCAATATCGGCTGGGCGGCGCTGATCCTGCTGATCACCATGCTGATCTCCAACATGGCGTCGAACGCGGTCAAGCGCGCGGCGCGGCGGCTGGTGCATAAGGACGGCGACCGCACCCTGCTGGAGTTCTTCTCGCAGATCGTGCGCTGGATCGTGCTGGTGGTCGGTCTGGTCGCCTGTCTGAACCGTCTGGGCGTGCAGACGGCTTCGCTGCTGACCGTGCTGGGCGCGGCGTCTCTGGCCATCGGTCTGGCCTTGCAAGGCACATTGAGCAATGTCGCGGCGGGTCTGATGATCCTGCTCAACAAACCCTACCGCATCGGCGACATCATCCGTGTCGGCGAGGTGCAGGGCACGGTGCATCGGCTCGGCGTGTTCGCCACCGAGATCAACAATACTGATGCGGTGCGCGTCTTCGTACCGAACACCAAGGTGTTCTCCAACGAGATCATCAACATCACCAACAACGCCTCGATGAAGATCGAGCTGATCATCGGGGTCGATTACGACAGCGACCTGCCCTTCGTTGCAAAACTGCTGAAAGATGTCGCCGACCGTCAGCCCGACCGGCTGGAGGCGCCGGAGCCTCTGGTCGGCTACACCGACTTTGCCGACAGCAGCATCAACGTCAAGGTGCTGATGTGGGTGCTGCCGACGCGCGCCCTGCTGGCCCGCTCGGCCCTGATCATGGACATCAAGGCCGAGTTCGACAAATACGGGATCAATATCCCGTTCCCGCATCAGGTCGAGGTGCGCAAGGAGCCGTCGGCGACCGCGGCGCCGAAAGCCTAAAACACGTAGCTGACGCCAAGGGCAACGACCGGATAAGTCTTGAAGTCATCCATATCGTTCTGCAAATCCTTGCGCTCCTGCTCCAGAGCGTCCTGATAGGTCGGATTATCGGCATAGGTTCCGTTGGAGGTCAGGGTGACGTGCGATTTACCCTGAAAATAGGCGCCTGCTTCCAGACTGATCCGCACAGGCCCGATCGGCCAGCGAGCGCCAATGCCCAGATAGGGCGCCGTGTCGCTGAACTTGCCGCGCGCGGTCAGCGTGCCGATTTCTTCCGGCGTGAAGGGAATGCCGCCTATGTCGGTCGTCGAGGTCGGCGTGGCGGTCGCGTGGATCTTGTTGTCGTTGCTGTAAAGGCCCGTCGTCACATAGAGCGGCCCGTCGGCGACGAAGCGATAATCGATCTGCCCGCCCCACGAGGCCAGTTTCAGCTTACCGTCATAACGAATGTCGTCGCTGGTCGTGTTGTAGTCCCAGTCATAGCCGTTGACGAGCGCGCGTACGGTCCAGTGCGAATTAAGATCGACGCCGAATTCGCCGCCGACGCCCAGGGTCGAGACGCGCGCTCCGGCGAAGACGCCGTCGGCGGCCTGCGCCTGCCCGCAGATGAATAAGGCCGCGGCGATCGCGGCGGCAGAAGCCAGATGACGCATGAAACTACCCTCTCCGTGTTTGTGTGCAGGCAAAGGGTAGCGCGCGCCGCATCGGGAACAAGGCGGATCAGAGGTCTGAAAAATCAGGGAAAGGTAAGAGGGTTAAAACCCTTTGCGGCCGATCTCGTAGAAACGCTCGGCGCGTTGCGCGACCAGTTGGTCCGGCGTCATGAAGCTGAGCGCGCGCAGTTCTTCTTCGAGCGCGCCGCCCAGACGGTGAATCATCGCTTCCTTATCGGAGTGAGCGCCGCCCGCCGGTTCTTCGATGATGCGATCGACAATGCCCATCTTCAACAGGTCCGGCGCCGTGATCTTCATGCGGTCGGCGGCCTCCTTGGCGCGCGCGCCGTCCTTCCATAGGATCGAGGCGGCGCCTTCGGGCGAAATCACGCTGTAGATCGAATGTTCGAGAATCAGCACGCGGTTGGCGGCGGCGATGGCGATGGCGCCGCCGGAGCCGCCCTCGCCCGTGATCGTCGCCACCATGGGCGCGCGTAAGGTCAGGCATTTTTCCGTGGAACGTGCGATGGCCTCGGCCTGGCCGCGCTCCTCGGCGCCAAGGCCCGGATAAGCGCCCGCCGTATCGACGAGGCTCAGCACCGGCAGGCCGAACTGTTCGGCCATCTCCATCAGGCGCACCGATTTGCGGTAGCCTTCCGGGCGCGCCATGCCGAAATTGTGCTTGAGGCGGCTATTGGTGTCGTGGCCCTTTTCGTGGCCCATAATGACCACGGCCTGACCGCGGAAACGCCCCAGGCCGCCGACAATCGCCTGATCGTCGCCGAACTTGCGGTCGCCGCGCAACTCGACAAAATCCTCGATCAGCCCGCTGATATAATCGACCAGATGCGGGCGTTCCGGATGGCGCGCCACCTGCGTCTTCTGCCACGGCTCCAGCACGGAATAGGTTTCGCGGCGCAGAACCTCGGTGCGCTGGCGCAGCGCGTCCAGTTCCTTGTCGAGCTTGGCGCCGCCCGATTCGGACAGGGCCGACAGCTCTTCGATCTTGGCTTCCAGGTCCGCAATGGGACGCTCAAATTCCAGATAGTGACGCATTCAACCTGTCCGAACAGCCTTATTCAAGTCGCGCACATTTAAGGGAGAAGGCGTGTAACAGCAACCCCCCGCGCTTCAATGCGATTTTTTCTACAAAACCATGCCCAGTCCGTGCGCCAGTTCGTGGAGTTTCCGGTCCAGAGTCCACAGCCGGGCGTCCGGCGTCAGACGGCAAGCCGCCAGCAGGTGCGCATCAACCCAGCCGACTCCGCAACCGGACAGATTCGCGCCCTCAATCAGGCTTAGCACCTCGTCGTGACTGGCACAGACCGCCTGAGGCAGATTGCGCATAAGATGCGGTACGGGGCTGCGCCGCGCCAGACCGCCGAGCATCAGCTCCCCCAGCACAAAGGGATGAGCGAGAATTTGCCCGCGCTCCAGCCGCAGGGCCAATTCGCTCCGCTCGTTGCGCAAGTGCGCAATCCAGATCGACGTGTCGGCCAGAATCATGGGGAAAGATCAGCCGAACGTCCGACGCGGCGGCGCGACCAGGTCCGGCTCAGTCCCCCCCAGACGCGCCAGCCGCCGCGCACTTTCGCGTTCGATCAGCGCCTTTAACGCTTCGCGCATCAGGGCCGCCCGCTCCGTCACGCCGGTCAACGCCACGGCTTCGTCCAGCAGATCATCATCAAGTGTCAAGGTTGTGCGCATGGAACACCTCCCGCATCAAAAATAGCATCAAGTGATGCAATTTTCAATGCGCCTCGTGCGCGCGCTTCGCCAGCGGATGATGGCTCTCCACCACCTCGCGCAGGCGCTCGCCCGCGACATGGGTGTAGATCTGCGTGGTCGAGATGTCGGCGTGGCCCAGCAGGGTCTGGACGACGCGCAGGTCGGCGCCGCCTTCCAGTAGATGGGTGGCGAAGGCGTGGCGCAGGACATGCGGGCTGACGCGCGCCGGGTCGATGCCGGCATTGAGCGCCGCCTCGTCCAGCAACTGCCCGACGCGGCGGCGGGTCAAATG
>DATMTF010000414.1:0-11526 GCA_035565015.1 Asticcacaulis sp.
CGGCGCGGGCGAGCTCAACTATTCCTCCGATATCGACATCACCTTCTTCGCCGAGATGGACCGGCTGCCGGTGACGGACAGCGTCGATCCGCAGAGCTTCGCCGACCGGGTGGCGCGCGGGGTCTCGACGCTTTTGTCCGAGCGCACGGCGGACGGCTACGTCTTCCGCGTCGATCTGCGGCTGCGGCCCGATCCATCCTCGACGCCGACCGTGGTCAGCGTGCCGTTCGCGCTGCATTATTACGAATCGGTCGGGCAGAACTGGGAGCGCGCCGCCTTCATCAAGGCGCGGCCCGTCGCGGGCGACGCCCTTGCGGCGCAGAGCTTCATGCAGGATCTGACGCCATTCGTCTGGCGGCGGTCGCTCGACTATCCGGCCATTGCCGACGTACATTCGATCAAGCGCCAGATCCATGTCTATAAGGTCGATGAGCGGCTGGAGGCGGCGGGCGCCAATCTCAAACTGGGGGCGGGCGGCATCCGCGAGATCGAATTCTTCGCCCAGACCCAGCAGCTTATCCTAGGCGGACGCGATCCGTCGCTGCGCTCGCGGCGCACGCTCGACGCGCTGGACGGGCTGCGCCGCGCCGGGCATCTGGCGCCTGCCGTCGCCAAGGAGCTGAAACAGGCCTATATCCGTCTGCGCAACTGGGAGCATCGCGTGCAGATGCTCAATGACGAGCAGACGCACGAACTGCCGGAGAACGAGGAGGACCGGCTGCGCGTGGCGGCCCTGTCGGGCTTCGCCAATCTGTCGCGCTTTGACCTTGCGGTGTCGCGGACCCTGCGGCTGGTCAACGGCCATTATGGCGAACTGTTTTCTGAGGACGAGCCTCTGTCCTCCGCCTTCGGCAGCCTGGTCTTCACCGGGGTCGAGGACGATCCTGAAACGCTCAAGACGCTCAAGCGCATGGGTTTCGACCACCCGGAGCAGGTCTCGGCCACCATCCGCTCATGGCATCACGGTCGCATTCCGGCGACGCGCTCCGAGCGCGGACGCGAGCTGTTCACCCGGCTGGCGCCGCGCCTTCTGGAGGCGTTGCACGAGACCGGCAATCCGTCGATCGCCTTTACGCGCTTTGCGGTCTTCTTCGCGACGCTGAACGCCGGGGTGCAGATCCAGTCGCTGCTGCTGGCCAATCCCAAACTGTTCCGCACCGTGGTCGAGATCATGGGCTTTTCGCCGCGTCTGGCGCAGATGCTGGCGCGTTATCCGACCGCGTTCGACGCCATGCTGGACGCCGGTTTCTTCGACCCGCTCGGCGAGGAGGTCGAGGGCATTGTCGCCGCCGAGGCCGGCCGCGTCGCGCCGGAGCTGGAGCCGGTGATGAACGCCCTGCGCCGCGTCGGGCGCGAGCAGCAGTTCCGCATCGGCATGCAGGTCTTGTCGGGCCGTCTCGACACCGAGGCGGCGGGGGCGGCCTATGCGCGGCTGGCCGACGCCTGCCTGAACCATCTGGCCCCGCTGGCGATGGAGGATGTGCGCCGTCAGGCGGGCGATCTGGGCGGGCAGGTCGCGATCATCGCGCTGGGCAAGCTCGGCTCGATGGAGATGACGGCGACCTCCGATCTCGACCTGATGGCGATTTACCTGCCCGACGATCCGTCCTCGGCCTCAACGCTCAAGGGCTGGGCGCCGGAGACCTTTTTCGGGCGCTTCACCCAGAGGCTGATCGCCGCCGTCTCGGCGCCGACGCATGAGGGGCGGCTGTACGAGATCGACCTGAAGCTGCGGCCTTCCGGCGCCAAGGGGCCGGTGGCGGTGTCCCTGGCGGCGTTCGAGAACTATTATACGCGCGAGGCCGACACCTGGGAGTTTCTGGCCCTGACGCGCGCGCGGGTGGTGTGGGCGTCGAGCCTTGATTTCGCCGATCTGGCGCGGCTGAAGATCGAGACCATGCTGCGCCGCCAGCGCAAGGCTGGCGAGACGGCGCTCGACGTGCTGGCCATGCGCGCCCTGATGGAGAAGGAGCGCCCCGCCAGGGGGTTCTGGGACTTCAAGCTGGCGGTCGGCGGCCAGGTCGATTGCGAGTTCGCCGCGCAGTATCTGCAACTGATCCATGCGGCGGCGGGGGGGCCTTTGCGCGTCGGCACGCTGGCGGCGTTATCGGCGATGCAGCGCGCCGGGCTGGCCCCGGCTGCGGATATCGAGGCGCTCAGCGTCGCGTGGAAGGTGCAGCAGGCGCTGGCCCAGGTCATGCGCGTGTCGCTGACCGAGTTCGACGATCCGCACAACGAGCCGGAGGCCTTTCAGCGCAAGCTGGCGCGCGCCGTGCATACCCGCCGTCTCGACACGCTGGAGAAGAAGCTCAAGGATATTCGCAAGCGTGCGAGAACGGCGTTCGAGAAAATCGTCAGCCCCGGCGACGGATAGGACGGCGATGAGTCGTGCAAGGCGTCAGAGGCTGCCGGTGTGGCGGCTGATTTTACAGGAATGACGCCCGTGTCGCATATACTCAGGTCGCGCCTTACATTTGTCTCCATCGCCGCCGTCGCGGCGCTTCTCGTCGCCGGTTCCGCCTCCGCGCAAGGCTGGGGCGGCGGACATGGCGGCGGTATGATGAGCCGCTATGATACAGACGGCGACGGCAAGATCAGTCTGGTCGAATACGAAGCCGCCCGTCAGAAAATGTTTGCGCGCATGGACGCCGATAATAACGGCGCGGTCAGTTTCGCCGAGATCGATGCGATGGAGCAGCGTATGGAGAGCATGGGCAATGGACGCGGCGGCGACCACATGAAGGCGCGTATGGATCAGCTCAAGGCCGCCGATGCGAACGGCGATCAGTCGATCTCCAGCGATGAGTTCAAGGCGGCGGCGGACGCCGAGTTCAAAGCGCTGGATGCGAACGGCGACGGCTTTATCGACGCCGACGAAGCCGCCGCAATGATGAAGCGATAGGCGGCGTACGCGGCCTGTGCTAAGAGGATGCGAACCATGACGAGGCTGACGCTGATTGCGCAGACTTCCGATCCGGCGACCGGCGCAAAACCGGGCGGCGAGGGTTCGCGGACTCCGCGACTGACGCTTATTCCGGGGAGCAGGGTGGACAGCGATCCTGATGAAATCTTGCTGGAGCGCATGGCGCGCGGCGACGCCGCCGCGCTGTCGGCCTTCGTGACGCGCAAGACGCCGCGCCTGATGGCGTTGGGTCGGCGCCTGCTCGGCGATTCCGCCGAGGCCGAGGACGTGGCGCAGGAGACCTTGCTGCGCACCTGGAAGCAGGCGGCGGACTGGCAGCCGGGCAAGGCGCGCATCGACACCTGGATGCATCGGGTGGCGCTCAACCTGTGTTACGACCGGCTGCGCCGCCGCCGCGACACGGTGCGGACCGATGAGGTCGAAATCGTCGATTCCGCGCCCGGCCCGTCGGCGCGGCTGGAGCAGGCGCAAGTTTCGCAAAGGTTGCGGGGCGCGCTCGATCGGCTGCCGGAACGGCAGAAGGTTGCAGTGACTCTGTGCTATTATCAGGAGTTGTCGAATATTGACGCGGCGAAACTTATGGGCGTCAGTATCGAGGCGCTGGAGAGTCTGCTGGCGCGCGCGCGCCGCGGACTGAAGGACTTGATGCAGGGCGATAACGGTGTTAGCGCCAAGGTGAGTCAAAAACAACGGACCCGTCCCCAGAGGGCAGACGCCAAAGGGCGGGAGGTGTAAGATGAACGAGCGTATGGATGAAGCCCGGTTTGCGGAGATCGTGTCCGCCTATGGCGCCCAGGCGAGGCGTTGGCCTGAGGCCGAGCGCGCCCAGGCGCTGAACTTTGCGCGCGACCACGCCGATGCGGCGGAGCGCCTGCTGGGCGAAGCGCGCGAGACCGACGCCCTGCTCGATAGGCTGGCGGAAGATTCAGCGATCGGACAGGCGGATCAGGCGGCGGAAATGCGCATTCTGTCGGGCTTGCTGCCCATGCTGGAAGCCAGTGGGGGCGGCGATAATGTCGTGGCTTTCCGCCCCCGCCGCCGTTACGGTGCGGCGCAGCCCTGGCTGTGGACCGGCGTCGGGCTGGCCGCCTGCGTGGCGGGCGCCGTGGTCGGGGCGCACTTAAGCCTGATGAGCATCGGCGATCTGCGCGCCCAGACCGTGCTGGCGCAGGTGCAGATGATTGACGGGGACAGCAATTGATCGGCGGGCGGTGGAAATGGATTCTGGGTGTTTCGGTGGCGCTTAACCTGTTCCTGCTGGCGGCGGTCGGCGGCGGGGGCTACGTGATCCATCAGAATATGAAGCACTATCAGAAGGCGATGCGCGGCGTGAACGCCTGGCGCGCGGCGGTCAAGGAATTGACGCCGCAGGAGCGCGATCAGGTGTTCGGCCTGCTCAAATCGGCCAGCCTGGCCGGCGAGGACGATATGGGCAAGGCGCGCAGCCTGCGCGTTCAGGCCACGGCGGCGATGAGCCGGACGCCCTACGATCCGGCGCAGGTCGCGGTCCTGTCCGAGCAGGCGCGCAACGCCGAGGACAGCGCGCGCTGCAAGATCGAGAACGCGCTGATTCTGGGCATGAAGACGATGTCGCCCAAGGAGCGCGCCTTTATCTCGACGCAGATTATGCGGCCGTCCTTACGCTTCAGCCGTCTCGGTCATCCGACGCCGCCGCCGAAAGGGCCGAACGCCCCGGTTGGGCCGCGTCTGGACTCTATGGCCGCCTCAGCCTCGCAGTAAACGGTTCTTACGCCGCGCTGGCGATGCGTCCGTCCGAGGCGCGTCCATCAGGGGCGCGTCCCTCGCCGGACGGCGCGTCCTCGGCCTGCGCGGGTTGGCGGATCGGCAGGATGACCTGTGCGGTCGTGCCTTCGCCCAGCGCGCTGTCGATCTCAAAGCGGCCGTGGTGCATCTCGATCAGCGACTTGGTCAGGGCCAGACCCAGCCCCGTGCCTTCGCGCGTCTTGGAGAACTGGTTCTCGATCTGCTCGAACGGCTTGGCCAGGCGCTTCAAGTCCTTTTCGGCGATGCCGATGCCGGTGTCGGCGACGCTGATATGGACATTGTCCTCGGTCGCGACCGCCGAAATGGTGATCGACCCGCCGTGCGGCGTGAACTTGACCGCATTGGTCAAAAGGTTGAGCAGGATCTGTTTCAACGCGCGGAAGTCGGCGGTGATGTCGGGCAGGTGCGGCAGGTGGACGCGGATTTTCAGACCGGCCTTTTCGGCGCGCTGACGGATCAGGCGCAGCGTGTCCTCGACCACCTCGTCGATAGCGACCGGCTCCAGGCGCAGGGTCAGCTTGCCCGCCTCGATCTTGGACATGTCGAGAATGTCGTTGATCAGCGACAGAAGGTGCTGGCCGGAGCTTAAGATGTCGCCCGCATATTCGCGGTAGCGGTCGTGGCCCAGCGGCCCGAACATTTCCGACGCCATGATTTCGGAGAAGCCGTTGATGGCGTTGAGCGGGGTGCGCAACTCGTGGCTCATATTGGCCAGGAATTCGCTCTTGGCGTGGTTGGCCGCCTCGGCGCGCAGCTTTTCGATCTCGTACTTGCGCGCCAGCACCATCTGCTGCTGGCGGCTGTGCTCCAGCTTTTCGACCAGGGCCTGCAACTGCTCCTCGTTGCGGCGGCTGGTCTCCTCCTGCAGCTTGACGGCGGTGATGTCGACAGCGGTCAGAACGGCGCCGCCCTCGGCGGTGCGGCCCTCGGCGATCTGCACCCAACGCCCGTTGTTCAGCTCGGCCTCGATGACGCTGTCGCGGTCCTGGGCCGGAAACTGACGGCGGATGGCGATCTGCATGACCTGGTCGATCAGGTCGCGCGGCGCGCCGGCCTGCAAAAAGCGCGAATCGACGGCGAAGGTTTCGCCGAAGGTCGTGTTCCACATCAGAAGCCGCCCGCGCCGGTCCCACAGCACGAAGGCGTCCGACACCGAATTGATCGCGTCGCGCAGGCGCGCCTCGGCGCGCTGGGCGCGCAACTGGGCGATGCGCTCCTCCGACACGTCGAGCGCCACGCCGCTCAGGCGGGTGAAGCCGCTGTCCGCGTCGCCGCTGACCGACTGGCCGCGCGCATCGACCCAGAGCGGACGCGCCTCCTGACCGGCGGCGGGGCGGGGATTGACGCGGAAGGAGACGTCGAACACGCCCTTGCGCCGCGCCGCGTCCAGCGCCTTGATGACGTCGTTGCGCTGTTCGGGGGCGATGCGCTCCAGCACCTCGGCGGTGGTGGCGACGCCGCCGCCGCCCCAGCCGAACATGGCGCCGGTCACGTCCGACATATAGACGAGGCCCTGCTCCAGATCCCAGTCCCAGATGCCGCAGCGCGCCGATTCGACCGCCAGCCGGTAGCGTTGTTCATTGGCCTGAAACTGCAGCGCGTCGTCGCGATTCTTGCGCGCCTGCACGAACAGCAAAAAGCCGAACAACAGGCCGATCACCAACGGACAACCGACGAAGAAGATAGCGCGGGTCAGATCGGCGGACGGCGAATAGATGCGCTTGCTGGGCGTGGCGCGCGCCAGCAGCAGGCCGTCGTCGTCGAGCGCGTCGCCCGTTTCGCGCACGGCGGCGATCTTGAGGAAGCCGCCTTCGGACAGGGCGCCCTGGATCAGATTGTGCGAATCGGCGCGGGCGCGAAGCTGGCTGTAGCTGACGGCCAGGGCGTCTTTGAGCGATTGCCCCAGCAGGCTCTCGTCCGAAGCCTCGACGATCACGCCGTCGCGGTTGACGAGCGCGCTGATCGTCGTGTCGCCGGGCGCGGCCAGGCTGTTGTTCAGGCGGGCGATGATCGTGGTCTGGCGATCGCCGCGCAGCGTCAGATAGGGGCGCGGCGTCGGGATCAGACGCGAGGCGACGGCGACGAGGTCGAGAGGCCGCGTCGCCGCATCCGACGCCGCCGCGACCAGTTCGGCGTCGTCGGCGCCGCTTTGCGCCACGACGCCTTTCGGGCCAAGTATCGTTACCGCGCTGAACTGGCCCCCCGCCAGCTTCATGGCGGTTTCGGCGGCGCTCAAGGGCTGGTCGCGCTGCGCCGTGAGCTGGGCCTGCGCCGCCTCCAGCGCCAGTCGCGAGGCGGTCAGGCGCGTATCGAGCTGAGCTGCGCGCAACTGCGCGTCGCTGAGCAGGGCGCGGCCTTCGTGATCCTTATCGGCGGAGATGCTGTTGCCCAGTTGCAGGGTCGAAAGACCGGCGAAGAGGGCCAGACCCAGCGACAGGCTCAACGCGCCGACGCGAATCCATGGCGGCATGGCCATGGCGACCTGATAGCTGGCGGCGATGGAGAAGGCGGAGGATTTGCGTCCGGAAGGGGGACGCCCGCGAAAGGGCTGGCCGGTCTGCGCGGCGTCGGCGTCGCCGCCGGGCTTGGTGTGTCGCGCTGTGGCCACGGTCTGTCCCAACTGATTCGTGCTTAACGGCTAGGGTAAACGCGCGGTTAATCTATTGTCGAGAGTGTTAAGCCTTTATAAACCGCTTTAATCGCGGCCATGCTTACGCCTCGTCGTCGTCCATATCGCCGCCGCCTGAGGCGCGTCGCTGCGGGCGGTTGGGCGGCTGGTGATCCTCGCTCCAGCCCTCGCGCCGTTCGGGGCCGTTATAGTTGCGGTCCTGTTTGCGGCGGCGGTCCGGGCCGAAATAGTTGCCGGTCTTGACGAAGGGGCGCGGATTGTCGATCACCGCCGCCACCTTGCGGCGCAGCTCCAGCGCGGTCACCGGCTTGCAGCAGAATTCGTTGGCGCCCGCGTCGCGCGCCTGCTCGACGTGCGAACGCTCGGAGTGCGCGGTCAGCATGATCACCGGCACATAGCGGTTGGGGCTGTCCGACGAATTGCGCAACAGCTTGATGAAGTCGATGCCGTCCAGCACCTCCATCTGATAATCGGTGATGACGATGTCGATGGAGTCGTGCTTGAGGCTGTGCAGCCCCTCGGTGGCGTCGCGCGATTCGAAGATGTGCTTGGCGCCGAAGCCGCGCAGGATCGTCTTGACGATGTTGATCATATGGGCGTTGTCGTCCACGATCAAAAACCGAACGCGCTCAAGGCTGGCCACACATATCTCCTGAGAGCGGACGACGCGGCGGAAACCGCCGGCGCCGCTCGAACCTTTCGCAAATCTAAACGCCGTATGGCTTATGAAGGGTTAAGATCGCGCCCTTGCGGTTGCGGACCTTTTGTCGCAGGACGCCGTCATCTCAGTCCTCCAGCGCCTTCGCGCTCAGCTCCAGCACGTTCTTGGACAGGCCGGGCGCGTTGCGGATGCGGGTCAGGGCGGCCTGCATCGCCTCGCGCCACGGCGAGTCGTAGATGCGGAAGCGGCTTAAGGGCTCAACCAGTCGCGCCGCCGTCATCGGGTTGAAGGCGTCGACCATCAGCACCTGTTCGACCAGCAGGTCGTAGCCGGAGCCGTCCTCGGCGTGGAAGGCGGCGGGATTGCCCGCAAAGGCCTGCACCACGGCGCGCCAGCGGTTCGGCGTCTTCGGATCGAAATCGGGATGCTGCGTCAGGCGCCGCGCCCGCGCGCGCGTCGCTTCAGGATCGGCATTGGGCGTCCCGGCCTGCAGGGCGAACCATTTGTCGATCACCAGAGGCTCGGTCTTGAAACGCTCATAGAAGGCGGCCAGAGCCGCGTCGAACGCTTCGGGTTCGGCATAGGCGAGAGCGCCGAGGCCGCCGATCATGTCAGTCATAGTGTCGGCGGCGCCGATATGCGCCTGCGCCATGGCCAGCCGTTCGGGACGGTCGGCGGCGGCGCCGTAACCGGCCATGATCAGGTCCAGCAGGGCGTTGCGCAGGGCGCGCTGACCGGCTGAGCGCGCGTCGGGGCTGAAGCTGTTGGGCAGGGGGATGGCGGCGTAGGTTTCGCGCAAGATCGGATCTAGCTGTTGCGACAACGCCGTCTTGAGCGCCTGACGGTTATGATGCAGGGCCTGCGGGTTCACCGGCGTTTTCGCCTGCGCCAGATCGGACTCGCTGGGCAGGGCCAGCATCAGGGCCTGGAAGGCGGGCTCCAGCGCGTCGTCGTTCAGGCAAGCGCGCAGCGCGTCGCCGAAGCGGGCGGCATGGCTCAGGTCGCCTGACAGGATCAGGTCGCGCGCCAGACCTTGCGCCGCCTCCCAGCGGTTAAACGGGTCGGGGTCGCCTTTCATGCGCGCAAAGGCGGCGTCGGGGCCTTCATCGAGGCTGAGGACGACCGGCGCCGAGAAATGGCGCAGGGCCGACAGCACCGGCGGCTCGGCGACGTCATTCAGGGTCAGGACGGCGTCTGCGTCGCGCAGCACATAGAGCGCCTCGGTCAGGCTCTCGCCGTCCAGCGTAAAGGCTTGCGCCTCGCCGTCGGCATTGAGCAGGCCGAAGCGCACGGGGATCGGAACCGCCGTCTTGTCCGGCTGACCCGGCGTCGGCGCGGTCGTCTGTGTCAGGGTCAGGCTCAGGGTTTTGGCGCTCGCATTATAGGCGGGGGCGATGTGCAGGCGCGGCGTGCCGGCCTGAAGGTACCAGGTCAGCCATGGCTTGAAGCTCTCGCCAGTGACCGCCTCGAAACTGGCGAGGAAATCTTCCAAAGTCGCCGCCGTGCCGTCATTGGCTGCGAAATAGTGATCGAGCGCCCTGCGGTAGGTTTCCGGGCCGACATAGGTTTTCAGCATGCCGACGATTTCCGCGCCCTTCTCGTAGATGGTCGCGGTGTAGAAATTGTCGATCTTCAGATACGAAGACGGACGCACCGGATGGGCGAGGGGGCCGGAATCCTCGGCGAACTGGCGCGCGCGCAAGGCCCGCACATCCTTGATGCGGACGACGGCGTGGCCGCGCTGGTCGCTGGAAAAACCCTGATCGCGGAACACGGTCAGGCCCTCTTTCAGGCAGAGCTGGAACCAGTCGCGGCAGGTGACGCGGTTGCCCGACCAGTTATGGAAATATTCGTGCGCGATCACGCTTTCGATGCGCTCATAATCGGCGTCGGTGGCGGTCTGCGGATCGGCCAGCAGCAGCGAGGCGTTGAAGATGTTGAGGCCCTTATTCTCCATTGCGCCGAAATTGAAGTCGCGCACCGCCACGATCATGAACAGGTCCAGATCGTATTCGCGGCCATAGGTTTCCTCATCCCATTTCATTGAGCGTTTCAGCGCGTCCATGGCGTAGGCGGCGCGTTCGCGCATGCCGGTATCGACATAGATTTTGAGGTCGATCGTTCGGCCCGTCATAGTGACAAAGCTATCCTCGAACACGTCAAGATCGCCCGCGACGAGTGCGAACAGGTAACAGGGCTTGAAAAACGGGTCTTCCCACTGGGCGAAATGGCGGTCGTTATCGAGATCGCCCCGCTCGATCAGATTGCCGTTGGACAGGAGGTGCGGGAAACTGGCCTTCGGCGCCTCGATGCGCACGCGATAGGTGCTCAAGGCGTCGGGACGGTCGAAACTGTAGGTGATCTTGCGAAAGCCCTCGGCCTCGCACTGGGTGCAGAAACGACCGGAGGACATGTAGAGTCCCTCCAGCGTTGTGTTGTTCGATGGGTCGATCTCGACCTCGGTCTCCAGCGTAAAGGCGTCGGGTACGTCGGCTATAGTCAGGGTTTCGTCAGTCAGGGCATAATCTTCGGCGGACAGGACGCGCCCGTCGAGCGCGACCGAGATCAGCTTCAGCCGCTCGCCCATCAGCACCAGCGGCGCGTCCTTCGCGCCCTGACGTTCGATATGCAGCTTCGCCTTCACCCGCGTCTGCGTCGGATGCAGGTCGAAGCTCAGCTCGGTGGACGGGATGCGAAAATCGGGGGCGCGGTAATCGATAAGACGGATAGGCTGGGGCGTGTCGGTGCGCATGATCGGTCCTTAAATCGGCTTCCTGTCCGATTTAGGCGTCATGGACGGGCTGCGCCAGTCAAAAGGCTGCAAAAAAAGCGCTTAGACCCCAGCCTTCGCCTTCGGGCTGGCCGTCGCTACGCCGTCCTGATCGACCCCGCCGCAAAGCTGGTCGGCGCGTTTCAGTAAGACGATCAGTTCGTCGTCGAGATCGGCGGTGTTGCGGCCATAGCCGACCATGTCGCGCGCCAGCTTGAGCAGTTTCGGCGCGGTGGCGATCAGGCGGGCCTGCATTTCGATCAGGTGCGGGTCGCGCTCATATTCGGCGCCCGGCACGCGCCAGCCGCCCCAGTCGTTCTCATCGGTGACGATGACCGGATAGGTGCCGGGAAACGGATGATGGGCGCTTTCTTCGGGCGTCTGCCATTTGTTGCGCGCCCGCATCAGCCGCCAGTGCGTGGCCTGAGTCTCAAAGGCGTTGGCGTCGCGGGTTTCGCCCTCGCTCTCGGCGATCAGCTCCTCGGCGGCGAAGTCGCGGCCCAGTCCGCAGTCATAGGTCACGCGCACGGGTTCGGAAAAGCCCTTGACCCAGACAGGATTGACCCGGTCGATCACGGCCCAGGTGCCGACGGGTTCGACATAGACGCGCTGGTGACGATGAAAGACGGCTTTGGCCATGGAGTTCTTATCCCTGAAACTTCTGACAGGTCGCGAACTGCTCTTTTTACGGGAGAAAGCTTAATATTTCGCCGCGCGCGATTTTGCCGCCAGTTTTGCAAAGATTTTTGCAATGAAGC
>DATMTF010000415.1:0-6503 GCA_035565015.1 Asticcacaulis sp.
TCGCCGTAAGGCGCTTCGCACAGATTTCGTGTTTTTCGTGGTGAAGACTTACTCAAATCTTGAAAAGATTGAGGCCTGCCTCGGCAGTTCCTGATAGCGGTGGACGCGCACGGCCATGATGAGGCCGAAGCCGGTCATGAACATCAGCATGGCCGAGCCGCCGTAGGAGACCAGCGGCATCGGCACGCCGACGACCGGAAACAGGCCCATCACCATGGCGCTGTTGATCAGCACTGACAGGGCGAAGGTCGCGGTCGCGCCCGCCGCCGCCAGCCTGCCGAAGTGCGAGTGCGACACCGCCGCCATGCGCAGCGCCATCAGGATGATCACGCCGCACAGCAAAAACACCACGAAACCGCCCGCGAAGCCCAGTTCCTCGCACACCGCCGCCATGATGAAGTCGGTGTGCTTTTCCGGCAGGAAGTTGAGCTGGCTTTGCGAACCGAGGCCTAAGCCTTTGCCCATAAGTCCGCCCGATCCCATGGCGATCTTGGATTGCAGGATGTGGTAGCCGTCGCCGGACGGATCGTTTTCGGGGTGCAGGAAGGTCAAAAGGCGTTTCTGCTGATAGCCGTGCAGGTGCGGAATGGCCAGCGGCACGGCGATCACCACCGCCGCCAGCCCTCCCGCGATGACGCGCCAGTCCAGTCCGGCCACAACCACGACCGCGAGACCCGTCAGCATGATCATCACGGCGGTGCCGAGGTCGGGTTGCTTCATCACCAGCAGGACCGGCATGCCGATCAGCGCCGCCGGGATGATCAGCTTCCACGACAGGCGCGCGTCCTTGGCCGAACATTCGTGGTAGAAGCGCGCCAGGGCCAGCACCAGGGCCAGTTTCATATATTCCGACGGCTGGAACTGGATCGGGCCGAAGTCGATCCAGCGCCGCGCGCCGTGGCTGACCGAACCGATAAACGGCACCGCCGCCAGCAGCAGCAGCATGGCGCCATAGACATAATAGCTGATCTCCAGCCAGATGCGCAGATCCAGCAAGGCCAGACCGACCGCCAGCAACAGGCAGAAGCAGAAGATCAACAATTGCTTATAAGCCCAGGGCTGCCAGCTCATGCCGCCCGCGCTGTACAGGATCGAAATGCTGATCGCGACCAGCGCGATCAGCAGGCCGATAAAGACCCAGTTGACCTGCATCAGTTTGGAATCGTAGCGCTCACGCTGTCCGGGTCGGGAAAGGGCGGAATCGACCATGCTGGCTTCCTAAAAACTGGCGCCGCCGCCGTCATCGACCGGAGTCGCGGGCGGGGCGTCGGGCGGGGCGACGCCATCGGGGTCCGAGGTCGCCGCTTTCGAGGCCGCCGCCATACCGGCGCGGTCGATGTCGGTGGAATAGGGCACGGTGATGCGTTGGCGGATTTCCGGATCCTTGATCAGGGCCAGCCGCATGATTTCGCGCGCCTTGGGCGCCGCCGCCGTGCCGCCGAAGCCGCCGTGCTGCACCACCACCGCACAGGCGTATTTGGGCGCGTCGGCAGGCGCGAAGGCGACGAACCAGGCGTGGTCGCGCAGTTTCCAGTCGCCGACCGCGCCGTGGGCGCCGCGTCCGCCCTTATAGCTGTAGGCCTGCGCCGTGCCGGTCTTGCCCGCCATATGGATGGGCCCAAGGCCGAGATCGCCGAGACCCGACGCCGTGCCGCGCGTGCCCGCCGCGGTCACGTCGGCCATGGCGGAGCGCACGAAACTGATGTGGGCCGGATCGGCGGCCAGATCGGGCACGTCATCGCCGGGTTTCTGCTCGGCGCCGCCGATTGACTTGACCAGACGCGGCAGGATCGCCTTCCTGCCATTGGCCAGACGGGACACCATCACGCAGTTCTGCAACGGATTGACGTTGGTGTAGCCCTGACCGATGCCGAAGCTGGGCGTCTCACCAGGCCACCAGCGCGTATCGGCGGGATTGCGCTTGGCGAAATACTCTTTCTTCCACGCCTCGGTCGGCACCAGCCCCTTGCGCTGGCCGGAAATGCCGATGTCGAAGATTTCGCCGAGGCCGAACTTGTGCGCCATGGCGGCGACCTTGTCCGGCCCGCCCATAGACAGGGCGCACTGGTAGAAATAGATGTCGCACGAGGTGACGATGGCCTGATGCAGGTCAAGCGCGCCATGCGCCTGATCGCAGGAGAAGATGTGTCCTCCGAAGGTCCAATGCCGGTTGCAGACATGCACAGTGGCGGGATCGTAGCCGTTCTCCAGCGCCGCCAGCGCCACCATGGTCTTGAAGGTCGAGCCGGGCGCGAAGGTCGAGCCGATCGCCTTGTCCAGCAAAGGCAGGTGGTCGTAATCGGCCAGCAGCCGGTATTCATCCGTCGAAATGCCCGACACGAACAGATTGGGATCGAAGCCGGGCGACGAACTCATGCACAGGACGTCGCCGGTCTGGCAGTCCATCAGCACGGCGGCGCCCGAGTCTTCGCCGAACACCTCGACGGCGCGCTGCTGCAGGTCGGCGTCCAGCGTCAGGACGATGTTTTCGCCCGGAGTCGGCGGGATGGAGCCTTCCGGGTCTTCCTGAACCACCTGGCCGCGCGCATCGACCTCGACCTTCTTGCCGCCCGCCTTGCCGCGCAACTGATGGTCATAGGCCTTTTCGATGCCCTGCTTGCCGATGCGGAAGGACGGATGGTGCAACAGGTTCGGATCGGCGTCCGGCTGCGCCAGTTCGGCCTTCATGTCCTTGTCGTTGATCTTGGACACATAGCCGACGACGTGCGAGAAGGCGCCGCCGTAATAATAGGCGCGCACCTCGTCCATATCGGCGACCACGCCGGGAATGTCGTTGGCGTAGAGGCTGACCTTGGAGAAGTCGTCCCAGCTTAAATCGGCGGCCACGATGGTCGGCACCGAACGCTGGTTCTGGTTGATGTCGCGTAAGATTCGGCGGCGCGAATCCGCCGTTTGCGGCAGGACATAGGCGATCTGGTCCAGCGTGTCGTCAATGTCCTTGACCTCGTTGACCTCGATCATGACGCGGAAGGATGGACGGTTGCCCGCGATCAGCTTGCCGTTGCGGTCGAGAATCTCGCCGCGCGGCGGTGGGATGACGCGGAAATTATACTGATTGCCCGCCGACAGCCTGGCGTATTTCTGCCCCTGCACGATCTGCAGATGCACGAGCCGCCCGGTCAGGGCGAACAGGCCGAACGCCACCACGCCGCCCATCATGAAGACGCGGCGGTTGAACGTCCCCTGACGTTCGTTCACATCCGAAAAGACAATGGAAGGTTCGGCCATAACAAAGCTACATAAACTTTACGTCCGTCTGGACGTAGCGGTCCAGCAGGATCAGGGCGAACGGAAACAGAAGCGTGGTGGCGATCATCTGCTCGAATACGCCCCACAGGCGCGGCACGGCCCCGGCGTAAAGGCTCATGGCCAGGACGCCGAACAGGAAGAACAGAAGCTCGGCCAGCAGGAAGATGCCGAACACCACGACCGTGTCCTGACCGATGATGTAGCTGCGCGCCATCAGCAGGACGCCATAGACCAGCATCAGGTCCAGCATCCAGAAGCCCATGGGCGCGCCCCAGAAGGCGTCGAGAAACAGGCCCAGCGCGCCGAGGACGAACGGCGCGATAAAGGACGGGCGGATCAGCGGCCAGGCGAAGGCCAGAATCAAAGGCGAAACCGGTTCTGGCAGATAGAGCCCGAACAGTTTGAACGGCGTCGCCAGCACGATGCTTAGGGCGAAGCTCATCAGGGCGGGGGCGAAAATCCAGTCCCATGGCGTGATGACGCGCGAAGCCACGCCGCCGCGCAGGCCGGAATTGACGGGGCCGCGCGGCGAAACCACGCGGCGGCCCGCCGTCGCCTTCTTCAGACCAAGGGCGGCGGGCAGACGCATCAGTTCGCCCCTTCCCCGCCGCTGCTGGCGGCAGGCGGAACATAGGGCTTGAGCACAGGGGCGACCGGCTGGCTTGGCGTCGAAGATGAAACGGCGTGCGAGGCTGCGACGTGAGAGGATGACGCGGAATGCGAACCGGACGATGAGGCGGCGACGGGCTTTACAGGCGACGGCTTCACCAGGGGCGTTTTTGACGCGCTGCTGCTTGAAACGGCGACGGTTTTGACGGGCGCAGGTGTGGACGCGCTGACCGGTTTGGCGGCCACGCTGCTGCTAGACGCAGACGTCTTCGAATCCGGCGCGGCGGGCGGCGGCAGAACATCACTGACCGGCGGCGCGCGCAGTAGAGTGTCCGCATTGGGAAGCTGCGAAAAATCCTTGTACAGAAGGACTTTCACGAAGTCGATCGGCGCGCGGTTGGCGTACAGCTTGACGCGCCAGACCCCATCCACGCCCTTGACCGCCTCGCCGACGGGCAGGCCGCGCGGAAAAATGCCGCCGTCGCCGGACGACAGAATCTGATCGCCCTGTTTCACCGTGTCCTGACCGCGCACGAATTCCAGCTTGGGATAGCCGCCGCCGTCGCCGCTCATCATGGCGCGGCCATCGGAGCGCAGGATCATGACCGGCACATGGCTGGTCACGTCGGTGACCATCAAAACGCGGCTGACCTGGCCCGACACGCCGACCACGCGGCCGACCAGACCCTGATCGGTCATGACCGGATTGTTGAAACGAATCCCGTCCTTCGAGCCCGCATTGATCAGGCGGTTATTGGCGAACGGGCCGCGCGACACAGAAACCGAACGCGCCGTCACCATCTCCACCGGCGGATCGGTGCGCAGCTTCAGCAGCGATTCATAACGCGCATTCAGGTCTTTCAGCTCGATATAGTCGTCACGGTACTGCGACAGTTCCGCGACTTTCTTCTTCAGCAGGCGGTTTTCGCGCACCGCGAAGAAATAGTCGTCGATCCAGTTGGCGCCGTCGCCGATCTTATGCACCGGGAAGGACAGGACATTGTTGACCGGTCCCGCCGCCGCATCGAAACCGGCGCGGTCGCCATAGGCGGTCGCCTCATCCTGATGGCGGCGGTCGCCAAGGAACATCAGAAGCGCGCCGACGCAGATCACGCCGACCACGCCCATGACCGTCCACGTCATCGGCAGGCGCAGATGCTCAAAATGCCTGTTATTATCCCCGTAAGCCAAACGACCAAATCCTAAAACAGGGGAAAACCTCATGCAGGCTGCGCGATTCGCCTTAACAAGGGTTTATGCCCAGGTCAGGCTTTAACGTGCGCTTGCGTCTATTTTATGGACGCGTGCAATTTTCGCGCCGATTTCCAGGCTTACGACATGGTGGCGTCGAGAATGCCCTTCATCCAGCGCGGATGCTCCAGCACGCGCCCGCAGCCGATGGCCACGCATGACAAAGGATCCTCGGCCACCGAGACCGGCAGGCCGGTCTGATCGCGAATCTCGACGTCGAGGCCGCGCAGCAGCGCACCGCCGCCGGTCAGCATAATGCCCTTGTCGGCGATGTCGGCGGCCAGTTCCGGCGGCGTCGCCTCCAGCGCCACCTTCACGGCGTCGATGATTTGCGCCACGGGTTCGGCCAGGGCTTCGGCGGCCTGACGCTCCGACATGCGCACCTCGCGCGGCACACCCTGCATCAGGTCGCGGCCCTTGACCTCGATCGCCATGCCCTCGCCGTCATGCGGGACGCGCGCGGTGCCGATGTCCTTCTTGATGCGCTCGGCCGTGGTTTCGCCGATCAGCAGATTGTGGTTGCGGCGCATGAAATTGGTGATCGCCTCGTCCATCTTGTCGCCGCCGACCCGCACCGACTTGGAATAGACGATGCCCGACAGGGACAGCACGGCCACCTCGGTCGTGCCGCCGCCGATATCGACGACCATCGAGCCGGTCGGCTCGTGGATCGGCAGGCCGGCCCCGATCGCGGCGGCCATTGGCTCATCCAGCAGGCCGACGCGACGCGCCGAGGCGTTCAGGCAGGAATCGTTGATCGCGCGGCGCTCCACCGCCGTGGCGCCAGACGGCACGCAGACGATGACCTTGGGATTCACGAAACCCTTGCGGTTATGCACCTTGCGGATGAAGTGCTTGATCATCTCCTCGGCGACCTCGAAGTCGGCGATCACGCCGTCGCGCATCGGGCGAATGGCCTCCATGTGGCCGGGCGTGCGGCCCAGCATCTGCTTGGCCTCGATGCCGACGGCGTGGACGACCTTGCGTCCGCCGACATTGCGCAGCGCCACCACCGACGGCTCGTTGAGCACAATGCCGCGCCCCTTCATGTAAACCAGCGTGTTGGCCGTCCCCAGGTCAATGGCAATGTCGTTGGAAAAACCGCCGAAGAAGGATTTGAGCATGGACAATAACTACCTTGGGAGCGCGCGCGTAAGAGGTTTCATAAATTCCGGGGAGCCGGAGCGTCCTTGATCCAGGCCGGGAGGCGTTGCTGGCCTCGCTTCAACCTGACCCCGGACGCCCGGAAGGCTCCCCACTTGCCCTTATCTGCAAGCAATTTCAAGGGGCTTGAAAGGGGGTTCGTCAAAAAGATGATTTCAACCCACAAGCGATAAGGTTAAGCCCTTGAAATCTATTATTAAGGCTCTTTT
>DATMTF010000416.1:0-4530 GCA_035565015.1 Asticcacaulis sp.
GCCGTCACCCCGCCGGTGCATATCGGCGACCCCGTCGCCAATCTGCGCGAACATATCGAACTGGCGCAGCGCAGCCATGACGCCGGCGCCGACCTTGTGCTGTTCCCGGAACTGAGCCTGACCGGCTACGCGCTCGACGACCTGTTCCTGCAGGACACGCTTCTGTCCGCCGCTAAGACGGCGCTGCAAGACCTGATCGTCGCGTCGCAGAATATGCGTCCGGTTCTGGTCTGCGGCGCGCCTCTGCTTATCGAAGGCGCGGTCTATAATTGCGCCGCCGTTATCAGCCGTGGCCGCTGCCTTGGCGTGGTTCCGAAAATCTTTCTGCCCAATTATCGCGAATTTTACGAAAAGCGCTGGTTCGCCTCCGGCGCGGACCTGCAGCCTACCACGCTTTTGATCGATGGTGATTATGTACGCGCAGGCGGCCTGCAAATCTTTCAGGCCGGGGGTTTTGACGACTTTACCTTCGCGGTGGAAATCTGCGAGGATATGTGGTCGGCCGATACGCCTTCGACGCAGGCCGCTTTGGAAGGCGCGCATATCCTGCTGAATCTGTCGGCCTCGCCGGTCACGGTCGGCAAGTCGCGCACGCGCAAGCGCATCTGCGCCGCCACCTCGGAACGGCTGATGTGCGCCTATGCCTTCAGCGCCTCCGGCCCCGGCGAATCGACCACGGACCTCGCCTGGGACGGACAGTCGCTGATCTATGAGATGGGCGGTCTGCTGGCCGAAGGCGAGCGCTTCGTGTCAGGCAGCGTCACTCTGGCCGATGTCGATGTCGGCCGCATCGCGCTGGAGCGGCTGCGCACCCCGACCTTCCGCGATGCGCGCCGTAAGGTCAGGACGGATGTGCGCTCTGTCATCGCCTTCGACTGGGCGCCGCACGGTCTGACGGACTTTCACCGTCAGGTGGAGCGCTTTCCCTATGTGCCGAACGATCCGGCAAGGCTCGACGAAGACTGCTATGAGGCGTTCAACATTCAGGTTCACGGCCTGATGCAGCGCCTGTCGGCCACAAAAACCCAGGATGTGGTGATCGGCGTGTCGGGCGGCCTCGATTCGACCCATGCCCTGATCGTGGCGTGCAAGGCGTTCGACCGGCTGGGCCTGCCGCGTGAGCGCATCCACGGCTACACCATGCCCGGTTTCGGCACCACGGTCGGGACGCGCAACGACGCGCTGAAACTGATGAAGGCGTTGGGCGTTTCCGGCGAAACGCTCGATATCCGCCCGGCGGCGAAACGCATGCTGATGGATATCGGCCATCCGTTTTCACGCGGCGAGCGCGTCTATGACGTCAATTTCGAGAATGTGCAGGCGGGCCTGCGCACGGACTTCCTGTTCCGGCTGGCGGGCGAGAAAAAGGGTTTCGTCGTCGGCACGGGCGATCTGTCCGAGCTGGCGCTCGGCTGGTCCACCTATGGGGTCGGCGATCATATGAGCCATTACAATGTCAATGGCGGCGCGCCCAAGACCCTGATTCAGCACCTGATCCGCTGGGCGGCAAAAACCGAGTTCGATGCAAAAACCGCGCGCATCCTGACCTCCGTGGTCAGCCGCGACATCTCGCCGGAGCTGGTGCCGGTCGAGAACGGCGCAGCGCAGAAGACCGAGGACAAGGTCGGGCCGTATGAATTGCAGGACTTCAACCTCTACTATCTGACCCGTTTCGGCATGGCGCCGTCGAAGATCGCCTTCCTCAGCCATCAGACGTGGCGCGATAAGTACGATCTGGCCACGATCCGCAAATGGCTGGAGGTGTTTTTATGGCGCTTCTTCACCGTGTCGCAGTTCAAGCGTTCTGCCGTCCCCAACGGACCGAAACTTCTGACCGGCGGCGCGCTGTCGCCGCGCGGCGACTGGCGCATGCCGTCGGACGCCAACGCCAATATCTGGCTTGCGGAACTGCGCGCCAACACGCCGGAAGCTTAGGTCCGATCGACATTCAACGACCATGCGGCTTCCTGCGCCTTCTCCCCTATTGGCGGGAAAGGACATCCACAGATTACGCAGATCAGAAGGATTAAGGGATTAACCACAGAAACGGAGTTCGGCGCAGCCAAAGCACGGATGATGGCCTTCGGCCATCTGCACGGACAAGGAAAGGCGCAGGACTTTCCGCGCCCTCATCTCTTGTCCGTGTACACCGCGAAAGCGGCGGTCCGTGAGGATGGCCAAAGGCCATCGTCCGTGGTTAAATCCTTTCCTTAATCTGAGCGAGCCATCTGCGTCATCTGCGGATATATCCGCCTTCCGTCAAGCGCGATCCGCGTCCTGAATGTCGATCCGACCCAGAGCGTTTCACCAATAAGTGGTCACCCTTTTTGGATAAGGAAGAGCGACAAAGCAAAGACGTGAGTAGCGCCGATCTGATTCCATCAGATCAAAAGCGCTCTAACCGGCGCTGTTGAGATAATCTTCGGAACGCATTTCTTCGAGACGCGAGACGGTGCGCTCGAACTCGAAGGCGCCGTCGCCCTTCGGATAGAGCTGTTCCGGCTCGGCGTCGGCCAGAATGACGGCGCGGGTCTTGGCTTCGTAGAGCGCGTCGATCAGGCCGACGAAACGGCGCGCTTCATTGCGCTTGTCGGGCGACAGCACGGGGACGTCGGCGATAAACACCGTGGTGAAGCGCTCGGCGATGGCCAGATAATCCGCCGGGCCGTTATTGGCGGCGCACAGGTCTTGGAACGACGCGCGCAGCATCGGACCCGCCGTGCGCGCCAGATGGACTTTACGCTCATTGACCGTCAGCACCGCCTCGCGCTCGCCCATGCCGCGCGTCATATCGCGCCACAGGGCGTCGAAATCACCGCGCGCCTGCGGATCGGTGGTCGGAAAAAAGTAAGTCTGATGACCGCGCAGCCGGTCGAGGCGGAAATCCTTCGGGCCATCGACCTCGACCACCTCGCAGCGGCGCTTGATCATATCGATAAACGGCGCGAACAGGTCGCGGTTCAGGCCGTTCTTGTACAGATCGTCGGGCGGACGGTTGGAGGTGGCGACCAGCACGACTTTTCGCGCAAACAGGGCCTCGAACAGACGGCCCAGAATCATGGCGTCGGCGATGTCGGTGACCTGCAACTCGTCAAAGCACAGAAGCTGGGCGTCGCGCGCGATGACCTTCGCGACCGGGGCGATCGGATCGTCGCCCTTATGCGTGCCGAAATTGATCCTGCGCGTCTTCGCGTCGCCTTCGCGCCACAGTTTGATCAGGTGATGAACCTCCGCAATAAAGGCGTGGAAGTGGATGCGGCGCTTGGCCTTGAGGCGCACATGCTTGAAAAACAGGTCCATCATCATGGACTTGCCCCGGCCCGGCGGACCCCACAGATACATGCCATAAACGCGTGGACGCAGGCCGAACGCCATGCGCCAGAACGACCGGCTCATGCGGATGCGGCGCTCCAGCTTGAAGAGTTCCTGAATCGCCGCCTTCTGCGCGGCGTCGGGCGTCAGTTCGCCCGCCTTGATCAGGGATTTGTACTCGCTGCGGATGCCCATAAGCGCTTTTGAGTTTTGCGAGCCTTAAAAGGCTCCACCATCACAAGCCTCATAACCGATCCGGCTTAAGATGGCGTCAAAAAAATGCTGCGGGTGCGTTAAAGTCTGCGGCTGATCGCCTTGGCTGCCTGAATCCCATGCGCCGCCGAGGTGGTCACGCACGGGTGCCAGTAATCGGTGACCTCGCCGCAGGCGTAAACGCCGGGCAACGAGGTTTTGCCGAAGCGGTCCACCTTCACATAGCCATTCTCCAACTCCGGCGTCAGGCCGTTCGGGATGACCGCCTCAAAGCCGTACATGACGCCGAAGGCCGCGAAGGGTTCGCCATTGACCGTCATGGCGGTCTGGTCGGCCTCATAAGGCCCGACCACGACGGGAAGGTCAGCGATCATGTCCTGCAACAGTTTTTGCGCGCGCGGAGCGGTGCGTGAAAAGACCGTCGGACGACCGCCGCGATCCCGCACAAACCGCGCCTGATCGAAGGCGTTGTCGCCGCCGCCGAGGATGGCGACCGGTTTGCCCGCCACGTCGAGCGCCTCCATCGCCTCTCCGGGTCCGATGGCGACGTGCGCCGACGCCGTAAAGCCGCCGGAACGCGGCCTTGAGCCGGTGGCGATCACCAAAAAGCGCGCCTCAAAATCGCCCTGCGCTGTCGTCACCCGCCGCCCGTCCGCCGAAACCTGCGACACCGCGCAGCCGCGCAGCACCGGCGCGCCCAGCGCCGTAACATGCGCGTCGAGCGCCTCAGCGACCTGTTGACCCGTCCTGCCCTGCACGCCCGGTATCCAGAGATTCTCGTAAGGGCTGCGCCTTTGCAGCCCGCCCAGCCGGTCCTGCGCCTCGATCAGCAGCACGTCGGCGCCCAGCTTGTGCAGCCAGATGGCGCACGCGACGCCCGCCGGGCCGCCGCCCGCAACGATAACATCGTTCTTCATTACCACTTTCTTAGAAGCTTCCGGTGTATAGGTATGGCGAATTTTCGACGATCAGGACATTCTGCACCCTGAGTTTCCTGTTTGCGGC